>NZ_JBEZZF010000009.1:0-119641 GCF_040639055.1 Promicromonospora sp. NPDC023987
ACGGCCGCGGCAACGCCTGGACGACGGCCGCGCGCACGGTCCAGGACGGGTCGCCCGACGGCGGACGCACCGGCACCGAGCCGCTGCCGGAGGGCTCGAACGTCGGCGAGAAGCCGTCGAACGAGCCCAGCCCGCACCTGCCGCCGACGGCCGGCGAGCGCCTCAGCGACCGGTTGGGCAGCGCCCGCCGCACGGGGACGTCGGTCGCCCTGCAGGCCGGATCCATGGTCGCGAGCGGTGGCACGTCCAGCGCCGCGGTCGGTGCCTCCAAGGCGCTCAGCGTGGTGCGCAAGGCCAGACAGGCCAAGCAGGCGCTCGGGGCTGCACGGGGCCTGGGCCGGCAGGGCGAGCGGTCGCAGAGCGCCGCGCGGCTTGCCCAGTCGCTCAACGCGGCGCGACAGGGTGGGGCGCCGCAGGCCGGCGGGCCCCAGCCGTCGGCGATCGTGCACAACCCCGGTCGCCGTCAGATGCGAGGGCTGGGCCGCTGATGAAACGTGCAGTCATCGTGGTGATCACGGTGGTCGTCCTCGCGATCGGCACCTGGATCGGCTGGCCGCGCGAGGGCGGCCCCGTGGACCCCACCACGCAGGAGAGCGCGGGCGCCCTCGCGCCCGGGGCGCAGGACGACTTCGACGGTTCGGCGGGTACGGCTCCCGAGGCGGATGCCGGGCAGCCGCCGGCCACCGAGGAGGTCGAGGGGCAGCCGGCGGCCGGCGACCCGGCGATCGAGGTGTCGGCCGAGCCCGAGTTCGACGAGACGGCGCCCAGCGAACCTGTCGAGGCGGCCTGGGACGAGACCGTCCGCACGGCAGCGCGCGACGCCGCCGGTGCCACCGTCGCGGCGTTCGCGGCGACGGACCAGAGCGCGGACGACTGGTGGTCCGGCCTGAAGCCGCTGCTCACGCCGCAGGCGCAGCCCGTCTATCAGGACGTCGACCCGCGGCTCGTGCCGGTCACCTCGGTGACCGGCGAGCCGAAGGTCACCGACGAGACGTCCACCTTGCTCGCCGAGGTGGCGGTGCCTACGGACATCGGCAGCTACACGGTGCTCCTGACCCGGGCCGACGGCGCGGCCCCCTGGCTCGCCGAGCAGATCAGGCCGCCGGAGGGGTCGTGAGCGGCCGGGGCACCGCCGAGCTGGCGACGCGGGTCGCCTCACAGGCCGTCCGGTCCCGGGGCCGGCGGCCGGGCCGAGGCGTGCGGAAGGACGACCCGACCAGGCGTGCGGTGCTCGTGCTCGGCGTGCTGGTCGCCGCCGTCATGGCGGTGCCGGCCGCGGTGATCGCGATGGTCGTCCTGGTGGGCGGCGCCGTCAGCGAGAACCAGTCGCAGAACGGCTGCAGCTTGTCGGCGTCCGTGGTGCCGGCCGAGGGCCAGGCCACGTCGGCCGGGGGCTTCACTGGCGAGCAGCTGCAGAACGCGTCGGTGATCCTGCAGGTGGGCCAGGAGCGGGGCGTTCCGGGCCGGGCGCAGGCCATCGCCGTGATGACAGCCCTGGGCGAGTCCGGGATGCGCAACCTCGACTACGGCGACGACCGGTTCGGGGTGCGCAACCCTGACGGGACGCTGACCTCCTCGATCGGCATGTTCCAGGAGCAGAAGTGGTACGGGACGGTAGAGGAGCGTCTCGATCCCGTGCAGTCGTCGGGCCGGTTCTACGACCGGCTGCTCGCGGTCACCGGCTGGGAGACGCTTGAGCCGACCATCGCCGCGCACAAGGCGCAGCGGAACGCCGACCCGTACCACTACCAGCAGTACTGGGAGGATGCCCTCCGGGTGATGCAGCTCGTCAGCGGGGCGGACAAGCAGGACCTCACCGCGCTCTCCCAGTCCATCCAAGGCGCTGCGGCCGGCGCACCCTGCATGAGCGGTTCGGTCGGGAACGCCGCCGTCGGCACCGGCGGCTGGGCCAACCCGGCAGTCGGGTCCAAGGCGTCGGGGTTCGGGCCGCGCAGCACGGGTATCGCCGGTGCCTCGACGTATCACCTGGGCCAGGACATCGCGGCGTCGTGCGGCACCCAGGTGTTCGCGGCCGCGGCGGGGCGCGTGGTGATCTCCGGGGCGACCGGCTGGGGCACCGGCAACACGATCCGGATCGAGCATGGCAACGGCCTCGACTCGACCTACGGTCACCTGCTCACCGGCACCAACCTGGTTCGGGTCGGCGACACGGTGCAGGCAGGGCAGCAGATCGCGTCCATGGGCGGTGACTCGCGGATCGACCCGGCGGGTGCGGGCACGTCGTCGGGCTGCCACCTGCACTACGAGCTGCGGGTGAGCGGGCAGGCGGTGGACCCGGAGCCCTTCATGGCCCAGCAGGGCGTGACGCTCGGGGTGGCGGCCCCAGTGATGGAGTCGGTAGCTCCGGGGGACGCGCAGGACGGTTCGGAGCCGGGTATGGAGCCTGCGGAAGCGAACCGATGATTTCTGCTCACCGCAGACGTCGGTAAAAAGAGGTCGCGATCATCGCCGGGAATACCCGACGATGATCCGGCGTCGTTAGACGTAGGTCGTGTGCAGTGTCGCTCCCGATCTCGGCCCGCGCGCACCGTACCGAGAGGGAACGCATGAGTACCGACACCATTGGCCCGCCCGACCAGCTGAGCGATCCACCCACGAACGGGCCTTCGTCGACCGAAGCAGCGCCCGGAGCAGCCGTCCTGTCGCGCACCGACAAGCTGGCCCCCGGCCACTTCCGGGCGATTGCGCTGCTCATGGCGAGCGCGTTCACGGTGATCCTGAACGAGACCACGATGTCCGTGGCGCTGCAGCCGATCATGGCCGACCTGAACATCACTGCGACGACCGGCCAGTGGCTCACCACGGCGTTCTTGCTGACGATGGCCGTCGTCATCCCGGCCACCGGGTATCTCATCAACCGGCTCGGCACGCGCCGTGCGTACCTGCTGGCGATGTCGCTGTTCACGGTGGGCACCGCACTGGCGATCATCTCGCCGACCTTCGCTTTCCTGGTGACCGGTCGAGTGGTACAGGCCATCGGCACCGCGATCATGATGCCGCTGATGATGACGACGGTCATGACCATCGTTCCGGCGCACATGCGCGGGCGCGTCATGGGTAACGTCACGCTGGTCATCGCACTGGCGCCGGCCCTCGGGCCGACAGTCTCGGGAGCCATCGTGGGCCCGCTCGGCTGGCGCTGGGTGTTCGGCGTCGTACTGCCGATCGCGGTGCTCGCGCTGGTCGCGGGCATGCTCTGGATCCGCGACGTGTCCGAGAAGGACCACCACCACCTCGACCCCGTGTCGCTCCTGCTCGCGCTGGTCGCGTTCGGTGGCGTCGTCTGGGGCCTGTCCGGCCTGGGCGAGGCGGCGCAGCACAGTGCGCCGATCAACCCGTGGATCCCCCTGGGCGTGGGGCTCATGACGCTCGGCCTCTTCATCTGGCGGCAGGTCGCACGCCAGCGCACCAATTCCGCACTGCTCGACCTGCGCACGTTCCTGCAGCCGAACTTCCGCCTCGGCGTCGCGATCATCGCAGTCGCGATGATGGCGATGCTCGGCACCATGGTCATGCTGCCGCTCGTGCTGCAGGACGCCCTGGGGATGGCGCCCCTCACCGTCGGCCTGATCATGCTGCCCGGTGGCGTCGCGATGGGTCTGCTGGGTCCGGTCATCGGTCGCCTGTACGACCGGGTCGGCCCGCGCCCGATCATGGTCCCCGGCACCGTGCTGGTGACGGTCGCGGTCGGCATGCTGGCGTTCCTCACGACCGAGACCTCGCTGTTCTACGTTCTCGGTGCGCACATCGTGCTGATGGTCGGCCTGGCCTCCGTGTTCACGCCGCTGTTCAGCTCGGCGCTCGGGGTGCTGCGGCCGCACCAGTACTCGCACGGTTCGGCCACGATCAACACCGTGCAGCAGGTCGCCGGTGCCGCGGGCACCGCGCTGTTCATCGCCATCATGACCATCCGGTCGGAGGCGTTGATCGAGTCCGGGTCCTCGCCCGCCGAGGCCATGACCGGCGGTGCTGGTCTGGCCTTCGGGATCGGCGCAGGGGTGATGGTCGTGACCATCGTCCTCGCGGCGCTCGTCAAGCGGCCGGAGAACGACGGCGAGTTCCACGGGGGTCACTGAACCGCTGTCCGGCTCGATCGGGCCGTAGCGCGACGAGGGCAGGAATCCAGGTGCGGGTTCCTGCCCTCCGTCGTACCCGGGTCCACGCGGGGCGCTCCGGGGCGGCTCCGGGGCGGCTCCGGGGCGCTCCGGGGCGCTCCGGGGCGAGGTGTACTCGACGGGCACCGGCCAGGTCTGCTGAATCACGTTCACCGCTGCACCGAGAAGTTCAGCCAGGCCGAACACTTCAGCACAGCCCGCATTGACCGGCACCAGCCGAACACAGTTCACGTCTGCTGGCACCCTTCGAACCAGTGCACCTCACAGCGGGAATGGATTCGAGCACCACGTGCCGCACTATCGATCGAAGAGGCGGCCGAGCAGGCTCTTGTGCTCCGGGCGGGTCAGGCGGGTGACCTCGATCGGCGCCAGACCCCGTAGGTCGAGCAGCCGGTTCGCCGCCGAAATGGCGTCCGTCAGTGCCGGTGGATGCGTCCGGTCGGGCACCAGCCCGGCGGCCTTGAGGGTGCTGGGCACCGTCCCCGCGTCGAGTCGCTCCACCCATTCGGCAGGGTCGAGGTTCAGGAACTCGTCCTGCCGCTCAGGCTCCCCACCCCGCCGGTCGACCCCACCCCGCTGGCCGAGCTTGTCGAGACTCGTCCGCCTCCCCACGAGCAGCGCCGCCAGGCTCTCCGCCCGGTACACGGCCCCGGCCCGCGTCTCGTGGTCGAGCAGCACCACCTGCCCCACGTGCCCGTTCACGCCCGGCGCGAGATCGACGGCGTAGACGTTCCCCGCGCCGTCGGACCCGACGGGGAACCAGAGCGGTGAACCGATCGCCGCCTGCACCCGGCCTGCGGGGTCCTCGCTCGCGAACGTCGCAGCGTCGGCGGTCCAGGTATCGAAACGCGCGGCGGGCAGGAACGCCTCGCGCAGGAGGCTGTCGTTCAGCGGCACGATCTCGAATCCGCCGAACAAGCCCTCCTCAGGTGGCAGCTTCAGGCTGCCCGACCCGGCCGCCGCGTACAGCGCACGCACCTCCTCCGGCAGGTCGATGCCGTCGGGCAGGCCGGCACTTGCGGCGGCGATCGCCTCGGGAGCCGCACCGACGGCGTCGGGCATCCGGTCCCTGATCACCCGCGTCACGGCGTCCGGGTCGGCCGACGGCGCCGGTGCGGCGCCCGGCACCGGCTCGATCAGCTCCAGGTACTGCCTCGGAAGTGCCCCAGGCTCCAGCACCACCTCGAGCAACGGCGCGGACGACCCGGAGACGACGGCGGGCGGCAGCGCGACCAGCTCGACCGCATCGTCGTGGGAGCGGGCAGCGGCACGGACCCGCACGAGCTGCTCGGCGTCCGGCGTGAGTTCGGCGATCGCCCGCAACGCATCGTCGAGATCGGCCTTGGGACCGCGGTCACCGGACCGTGCGGCCGCGCGGGCGAGCTCACGGTAGTGGTCGCGACGGATGTCGGCGTCGCCGTCGTCCAGGTATCTGCCTTGCCACGCGCCCCGCCCGACGGTGCCGACGAACTCGCTGACTTCAGTCGAGGGCGGCGCGGAGCGACGCAGCGCGTCGACGAACGGTTCCCAGGTCTGCCAGTCGGTGAGGCGCACGATCCACATGATGCCGCCTCCCTGCTGGGCGTGCGGGCTGGACGTTCCGTAGACTTCCAGCCATGGCCGAGGTGCGGGTCTTTGCTGGTACCGGGGGTCAGCGCTTCGCTCACGAGATGTGCGCTGATCTCGACGTCGCGTTGAGTCCGATCAAGATCCAGCGCTTCGCGAACGACTGCCTGCAGGTCCAGCTCTTGGAGAACTGCCGGGAGCGCGACATCTACCTCGTGCAGTCCGTGGTGCGGCCGGCGCAGGAGAGCCTGATGGAGCTCCTGCTGATGGTCGACGCCGCCAAGGGCGCGTCCGCCGGCCGGATCACCGCCGTCATGCCGCACTTCGCGTATGCCCGCTCGGACAAGAAGGACGCGCCGCGCATCTCGCTCGGCGGCCGCCTCGTCGCGGACCTGCTGGAGACGGCAGGCGTGAACCGCATCCTCACCATGACGCTGCACGCTCCGCAGGTGCACGCGTTCTTCCGGGTGCCGACCGACCAGCTCAACGCGCTGCGCGAGCTGGCGTCACACTTCCTGCCGAGCGACCTCTCGAAGGCCACTGTGGTGTCCCCCGACCTCGGCAACGCGAAGAGCGCTTCGGCGTTCGCCAAGATGCTCGGTGTACCCGTCGCCGCGGCCGCGAAGGAGCGGTTCGACGGCGACCGGGTCGAGATCACGTCCCTGATCGGCGACGTCACGGGCCGCGACATCATCGTGCTCGACGACGAGATCGCCAACGGTTCCACGATCATCGCCATCCTCGACCTGCTCCGTGAGCACGGCGCACGCAGCGTGCGGATCGCCTGCACGCACGGAATCTTCGCCAACGACGCGGTCCGTCGCATCGCGGCCGATCCCGACGTCGTCGAGATCGTCACCACGAACACGGTGCCGTCGGCAGGGCTGCTAGCGCACGACAAGCTGACGGTGATCAGCGTGGCACCGGCGTTCGCGGAAGCGGTACGCCGGATCCACAGCGGCGAGTCGGTCAGCGCCCTCTTCGACCCGACCCACGTCTGACTGTGGGCGGTGACGTCAGCCGCGCTCAGCCCACCACTTCTTCAGCTCCTCCGTCGCCACGTCCGCACCCAGCGGGCCCTTCTCCATGCGCAGGCTCAGCAGGTGCTTGTACGCCTCACCGACCTCGCGCGACGGCGAGATCCCGAGGATCGCCATGATCTGCGTACCGTCCAGGTCCGGGCGGATCGCGTCGATCTCCTCCTGCTCACGCAGCACGGAGATCCGGTTCTCCAGGTCCGTGTACGCGTCCGACAGCCGCTGCGCCTTCCGCTTGTTGCGCGTCGTCGAGTCGGCGCGGGTGAGCCGGTGCAGCCGCTCGAGGAGGGGACCGGCGTCGGTCACGTAACGGCGGACCGCGGAGTCGGTCCATGCCCCGTCGCCGTAACCGTGGAACCGCAGGTGCAGCTCGACGAGCCGCGACACGTCCTTCACCACCTGCTTCTCGAACTTGAGCGCCTTGAGCCGCTTGGCGGTGAGCTTCGCTCCGACCACCTCGTGGTGGTGGAAGCTCACACCGCCGCCGGGCTCGAACCGGCGGGTGGCGGGCTTGCCGATGTCGTGGAGCAGCGACGCCAGGCGCAGCACCAGGTCTGGGGCCGGCACCGCGCCGTCGGGCCCGGTCTCCTGCGCGATCGCCTGCTCCAGCACCGTGAGCGAGTGCTGGTAGACGTCCTTGTGCCGGTGGTGCTCGTCGATCTCGAGCTGGAGCGCCGGCAGCTCCGGCAGCACCTGCTCGGCGAGGCCAGTGTCGACCAGGACCTCCAGGCCGGCGCGCGGGTTGTCGCTCAGGAGCAGCTTGGTGATCTCCGCCTGCACCCGTTCCGCCGACACGATCTCTATCCGCTCGGCCATCGCGACCAGTGCGGCGAGCGTCCCTTGTTCCACGTGAAACGAGAGCTGGGCGGCGAACCGCGCGGCACGCATCATGCGCAGCGGGTCGTCGTCGAACGAACGCTCGGGCGCGATGGGGGTACGAAGCACGCCGGCTGCGAGGTCGCTCAGGCCGTCGAACGGGTCCACGAACGTCAGGTCGGGCACACGCACGGCCATCGCGTTCACGGTGAAGTCGCGTCGCGACAGGTCGCCTTCGAGCGAGTCGCCGAACTCGACGAGGGGCTTGCGGGACGCCGGGTCGTACTTGTCGGTCCGGTACGTCGTCACCTCGACGACGACGTCCCCCCGGCGGGCCCCGATGGTGCCGAACTCCCGCCCGATGTCCCAGTTGGCGTCGCCCCAGCGCGCGAGAATCTTCTGCGTCTGGCTCGGCGAGGCGGACGTCGCGAAGTCGAGGTCGTTGCTCGTCCGGCCGAGGAACGCATCCCGCACCGGCCCGCCGACCAGCGCGAGCTCGTGCCCCGCGGCACGAAACTGGTCGCCCAGCTCGAGCGCGGCGGGCGCCATCTCGGTCAGCACGCCGAGCGCGCGTCGCAACAGATCCTGCTCAGGGGTAGACACAGCCCAAGATTGTCCCAGACGTGACACGACAACACGCACCGCTAGATCGAACCGCCCGGGTTTCGATCAGTCGCGCCGATGCACGCCGTGCCCGAAACCGCCCACACCCCCTGACCAGACCAACCGTGCTCAGTCGGTAGTGTTGGGGCATGTCCACCCCTGTTCCGGCGAGCGACCGTCCAGACGGTCGCCCGGACGTGCCTCCGCCACCCGGCGGAGCGCCGTTGCGGGTGAATCCTGCCCGACGTGCCGCTTCGACGAGCAGCCCGGCACACCTGCCCATCGTGGACGAGACGTCCGCCGGGGGCCTGGTCCTGCGGGGCGGATCCGAACGTCCCGAGGAGTTCAGCGCGGCAGTGCTGCTGCGCAGGAACCGCACCGGCCGGCTGGAATGGTGCCTGCCGAAGGGGCACCTCGAAGGCCGGGAGACGCCACAGGAAGCGGCGATCCGCGAGATCCACGAGGAGACCGGGATCCGCGGCTCTATCCAAGCGGAGCTCGGCGTGATCGACTACTGGTTCACCGGTGAGGACCGGCGAGTCCACAAGGTGGTGCACCATTACCTCTTGCGCGCGGAGGGCGGTCGCCTGACCGTGGAGGACGATCCGGACGGCGAAGCCGAGGACGCTCTCTGGGTCAGGGTCGACGAGCTCTCCCAGCGCCTGTCGTACCCGAACGAGCAGCGGCTGGCCGCCGCCGCCCTGGACCTCCTCGTCTCGTCGAGGAGCCTCCGGGACGCGCTGCGCGCTGACGCCTTCCCCACGGAGCGCCCCGACCTGCCATGACGCAGCACCCCGACATCTCCCGCAGTCCCGCCCGCCTCTGGGCCGCCCGCCGCACCGGCAGGATGAGCGCCGTGGTCCTGGCGGCCGTGCTGCTCGTCGGGTCAGCCGCCGTCCCGGCGACCGCCACCGCCCCGTCCGCCGGCCAGGCCCCTGTGCCCGCCGACGCCGTGGCCGAGCACGTCCCTGCGGCCCCCTCCGACAAGGGCCCGCTCGGCGTCTCGATCATCAAGATCTCGCATCCCGTCGCGAAGCGTGGCGACGAGGTGACCATCCGGGCACGGATCACCAACAACACCGATGCCACGGTGTCCGGAACGACGGCCCAGCTGACCGTCGACTACCTCGCACTGACCTCCCGCGAGCAGATCGCGGCATGGTCCGACGCCGAGCTGCTCGACCCCGTCTACGGCGAGCCCACCGACGAGTCGATCTCCAAGCTGGCGCCCGGCGCGTCCACGAACGTCTCGTTCACCTATGACCCCGGCTTCCACGCCCTGCAGGGATTCGGCCCACGCCGGCTCGCGGTGAGCGTCAACGACGCCACGGGCCGCCTCGGCGTCGCCCGCACGTTCCTGATGTACGACGCCGACGGCACCGAGCGCGCGCCCATGCAGCTCAGCGTCCTGGCCGCCGTGACGAGCCCTGCGACGGATCCGTCCGACCCGGACGCGGCCGAGATCGAGCTCGCCCAGCAGGCCGCCGAGGGCCAGCGCCTCGACGGCGTGCTTCGAGTCGCGGAGGACACCGACCTGTCGCTCGCGATCGACCCCAACGTGATGGGCAGGGCTTCGACGTCGGAGGACCCGGCGCTCACGGAATGGTCCGAGCGCATGGTCGCCGCCGCCGAGCAGACGGCCACGTACACGCTCCCCAACCATGACCTGGACCTCGCCGCCCTCGCGCACGCCGAGGTGTACGCCACGGGCCGGCGGAGCTTCGTGCGCGCACCCCGCATCCCCGACTGGACAGTCCCCGAGAGCTGGGACCGGACCCTGGCATGGCCCGCGGACGGTGTGGTGCCCGATCTCCAGACGCTCGACCTCGCCGTGTCCATGGACAGGCAGCACGTCGTGGTCGGCGCGGGCGGGTTGGCGTACGACGGCTACGGCACCCTGACCGGCCGGGCGGACGTCGCGACGCCGTCGGGCACAGCGCACGCAGCGGTCACCGACAGGACGATGACGCAGACCTTCGTGTCGGCGACCGATCTGTCGGCGGCCGGCTCCGCGTCGGCAGAGAGCACCACGGACACGTCGGCGGAGGCCTCGACAGCCTCCACCGCAGCAGAAGGTGCGCAACGTCTGCTCGCGGACACCGCCGCGATCGTCAGCCAGACGCCGGCCGACCCGCCGACGGTCTTCATAGCGGCTCCTCGCACCTGGACGCCCGAAGCCGAGTCGGCGATCTCGATCCTCGACACGCTCGACAAGGCGCCCTGGGTCGACACGACGACGCTCGACACGCTCTTTCAGCAGGACGCACAGAACGAGGGCCGCGCTCCCCTGCCGAAGCACCGGCCCGCCAAGGCGGAGATCAGCCCCAGCGATGTGGCAGCGCTCGAGCGTGCTCGCGACGCCGTCGTCACCTTCTCCTCCGTCGCGGGCGAAGAGGCTGGACAGATCTGGCGCCCGGGCGTCGTCCGCCTGATCGCACCACTGTCGGTCGCGCATCGCCAGGACCCGGGGCGGAGGTCGTCGACGGTCCAGCAGGTCCTGCAGACCACGAACGAGCTGACGCACGAGTCCGTCACGGTCGTGCCCCGCGAGGACATCAACTTCATCACGGACGTCGGCAAGATCCCGGTGCGCGTCCGCAACGGGCTCGACCTGGACGCGACGGTCACCGTGGTGCTTCGCCCCGACCATCCGCGACTCACCGTCGACGCCCATAGCGAGGCGACGATCCCGGCGGGTCAAGAGGTGGACGTCCAGGTGCCGGTGCGCGCCATCGGCTCCGGCGACGTCGAGGTCACCGCACGGATCCAGACGCCCACCGGCGCGAAGATCACCGACAACTCGTCGTTCCAGGTCCGCGTCCGCGCGGGCTGGGAGGAGGTCGGCACCTGGATCGCCGCCAGCCTCGTCGCGCTGCTGTTCCTGGCCGGGATCTGGCGCACGGTGCGCCGCGGAAAGTCCCCGTACCGTGCCACCAGCAAGGACGTCGAGGAGGCGACCGGCACATCGGCCGAGGCGCTGGAGCCACCGCCGACCACCTCTGCGAGCTCCGTGGCCGTCCCGGCGGAGTAATGTTTCGGCCGCCGTACATGTCGGCAGCACCACACCGGGCAAGGCCCAGACCACGGGAGTAGTCGCTTGACCCAGGAGAACACCGTGACCGTACCGACCGATCCCGCCTCGGACCCCAGCGCCGAGGCCGCGAGCGGTCCGGGCGAGCCCGCCACCCCGCCGTCGTCCAGCGGACTGGGCCGCAACTCGCTGGTGATGGCGGCCGGCACCGCGGCCTCGCGCCTCGGCGGCCTGGTCCGCAACATGATGCTCGTGGCCGCGATCGGCTCCGCCGGCACGGTCGCGAACGCGTTCGACGTCGCGAACAAGCTGCCCAACGTGCTGTTCGCGATCCTCGCGGGCGGGATGCTGAACGCCGTACTGGTCCCCCAGATCGTCAAGGCGTTCCGCGCGCACAACGCGCAGGAGCGGATCGACAAGCTGCTCACGATCTCGGCAGTCGGCATCCTCGCCATCACCGCGATCCTGACGGGCGCTTCGGCATGGGTCGTCATGCTCTACACCGACGGCTGGACCGCCGAGCAGCTCGCCCTGGGCACCGTGTTCGCGTACTGGTGCATCCCCCAGCTGTTCTTCTACGGCCTGTACACGCTGCTGGGCCAGGTGCTCAACGCCCGCGAGCAGTTCGGGCCGTTCATGTGGGCGCCCGTGGCCAACAACGTGGTCTCCGTCATCGGGTTCGGCGTCTTCCTCGTGGTGTTCGGCACCGCTCCGGAGCTCGGGATCAACGATCTCGCCGAGTGGGACACGCCACGCACGATCCTGCTGGCGGCCACGGCCACCCTCGGCATCGTGGCGCAGGCGCTCGTGCTGCTGGTGCCGCTGCTGCGCTCGGGCTTCCGCTGGAACTTCCGGCTCGGGCTGCGCGGCATCGGGCTGCGCTCGGCCGGGTCGGTGGCCATCTGGACGTTCGCCGCGGTGGTGCTGGAGCAGGCAGGCGTTCTCTACCTGACCCGGGTCGCGGCCGAGGCCGGTGCGTCCGGCGGGGCAGGCGTCGAGTTCGCCGGTAACGCTGCCTATACCCAGGCGCTCCTGATCTACCTGCTGCCGCACTCCCTCGTCACGGTCTCCATCGCGACGGCGCTGTTCACCGGGATCAGCAAGGCGGCGCAGGAGGGCGACACCGACCGTGTCCGGGCCGATCTGTCCTTGGGCCTGCGCACCGTCGGCGTCTTCACCGTGTTCGCAACCGCCGCGCTCACGGTGCTGGCTGCGCCGGCCACGGCGTTCATCGTCCCGACGGCGGGCGAGGAGGGCACCGCCCTCATCGCGCCCGTGCTGGTCGCTCTCTCGTTCGGCCTCGTGCCGCTCGGTGGCATGGCGCTCATGAAGTGGGTCTACTACGCCTACGAGGACGGTCGCTCCGTCTTCTGGATCACCGTGCCGTCCACGGCGGCACTGGTGGCCGGGCTGATCGCCGCACAGATCTGGCTGGCGCCGCAGTACTGGGTCATCGCCGCCGGTGCGGCCTACGCCCTGTCCAACTGGATCACGGTGCTCCTGCGCACCGGTGGCCTCAGGAAGAAGCTCGGCGGGCGGCTCGACGGCGGACGGGTGCTCGCCCTCCACGCCAAGACCCTGCTCGCCGCCGCCCTCTCGGGGCTGGCCGGCTGGGGCGTGTACCAGCTGGTCGGCGGGTTCGGCGCACTCTCGTTCGGGAGCGGCTGGGTACTCACCATGCTCAGTGGTCTGTGGGTGACGGCGCTCTGCGGCCTGGCCATGCTCGTGGTCTACGTGCTGCTGCTCCGCCTGTTCCGGGTCCGGGAGCTCGACCGCCTGCTCGGCCCGTTGCTCGCGCGACTCAAGCGCTGACCCCCCTCCGCCGTCCGCCCTCATCGTGGCGGCGGCGGAGCAGGCGGTTGATCCGCATCTCGGTTGCGGAGGGACGACATTTCGGCGGCTTGTCAGCGGTTCCGCGTAGCATGGCGACGGTGCCTGACCCTTGCGGTCACGCACCTGCTACTGTCCCCCGACCGAGCGAGGAGGTCCGCGTGAGCACCGTCGAGCCAGGCAACGTGCTGGTCGAGAGATACAGACTGAGCCAGCAGGTGTCCACCGACCTTGCCGCGGCAACCGCCTGGGAGGCGCGCGATCTGATCCTGGACCGCGAGGTGCGCGTCACCCTCGTGACCGGACCTTATGCGGGTGATGCGCTCGACTCGGCCCGCCGCGCGGCGCTGGTGACCGACCCGCGCCTGGTCCGGGTGCTCGATGCCGGCTCGGACTCCGACGGTCGCAAGTACGTCGTCACCGAACCGCACACCGGCACCACGCTGACCGAGATCGTCTCGAGCGGTCTGGTGGACGAGCAGCAGGCCCGGGCGATAGTCGGCGAGGCTGCCTCCGCTCTGAGCGTGGCCCGGGCTCGCGGTGTCCACCACACCGCGCTGCGTCCGGAGGCGGTCCGGGTGGACGGCCACGAGGTGCGGGTCACTGGCCTGGGGCTCGACGGCGGACTCGCCTCCGGCGACACGCTCAACGGCAAGCCCGCGCAGCTCGATGCCCAAGGCCTCGTGGCCCTGCTCTACTACGCGATGACAGCGCGCTGGCCGGGGCAGGACCTCGAGGCCGACTGGATCGCGAAGGACACCCTGATCCCGCTGCCCGCGCAGCTCGACGACTCCGGCGCTGTGGCGCCGCTGTCCACGCTGGTTCCCCACGTGGACGCCGACATCGATGCCCTGGTGAGCAGAGCGTTCAACGCGCCCGGCAGCACCGACGGACCGATGAACCCCGACGACGTGACCACGGCCCTGACGCCGTGGGGAGAGGTTTCCGTAGTGGCATCGCTGCCTGGATTTGTGCAGCCCGAGCCGGAGGGGCCGCGGCGGCAGTCCATCGCCGACGCTTTCGGGGGCGAGGGCACACCGCCCGTACGACGCCCCGTCACCGGCCGGATCGCACGCAATGACGAGACGATGGCGATGGGGGCGGGCAACGTGCCCGCCGGCTACCCGGAGCCGCAGAACGAGTACACCTACGAGCCGCAGGCGTACGGCGGGCACTCCCCCGTGCCGCCGCCTCCCCAGGAGGGCGCCCCGTCCGGCTACGACCAGTTCGGGCAACCGGTCGCACAGGGCCAGCTCGGTTATGACCAGGCTCAGTACGCGCAGGCTCAGTACCCGCAGGAGGGCGCGCCGCAGCAGTACCCGCCGCAGTACGCCCCCGGCGGGTATGACCCCAACGGCGGCTATCACGAGCAGGACGGTGGGTTCGCGACCCAGCCCGCGCCCAAGCGCGGGGGCGTGAACCCGACGCCGATCGTGCTCGGTCTCGTCGGTGTCGCCGTGGTCGCCGGCCTGATCTGGGCCATCAACGCCGTCCTCTCGCCGACGCCGGAAGTCATCGCCGATGCCTCCCCGACCCCGACGGTGAGCGCCTCCGCAGGTGGCGAGAGCGAAGGGGAGGGCAGCACCGCGCCGTCACCGCCCCCGGAGACGGAGGCACGGCCGGTCATCGATTCGGCTGCCCTGCTGGGCACGCTCGACCTGGACGGTCAGACGATCGACCACCCGGAGGCGGTCGAACGCGCCTACGACACCGACCCGGCCACCTTCTACTACACGACCACGTACCAGCAGGCGGCCTTCGGCGGGTTCAAGGACTCGCTGGGGATGGAGCTGCGGCTCCGGGAGCCGGCCCCGGTCACCAAGGTGGAGCTGCTGACCAACACCCCGGGCGGCAAGGTGCAGATCCTCAAGGGTGGCGCAGGCGGCGAGGTGCTCGCCGAGGGCACGTTCGCGGAGACGACGACCTTCGAGCTGGACGAGCCGGTGGTGGGCAACTCGTTCACCATCTGGATCACCGAGCTGCCGCAAGTTCCGGACGGGTTCCGGCTGGAGCTCAGCGAGGTCGTGCTGAGCTAGTCACGCACAGGTAGCACTGGGGGCGCGGAGTCGACAGCTGACTTCGCGCCCCTAGTTCTTCCGTCGCCACCACCCATACATCGACATCTGTCGATATTATGTGGCGAGACTCACGCCTGCGATCGCGCCGCGGTCGACATCGGCTGGAACACTGGGACCCGCCCGCGTGTTGTTGCGTGTGCCCATGGAACTCGAGGAGATCGCCTTGACCGAACAGACCACCGCTCCGGCTGCCGGGACAACCGACGCCCCCGTGCTCGACGTCGTCATCGTGGGGTCCGGCCCCGCGGGATATACCGCAGCCATCTACGCAGCGCGTGCGGGCCTCGCGCCCGTCGTCGTCGCGGGCTCGGTCACGGCCGGCGGCGCCCTGATGAACACCACCGAGGTGGAAAACTTCCCCGGCTTCCCCACAGGGATCCAGGGTCCCGACATGATGGACGCCATGCGCGAGCAGGCCGAGAAGTTCGGCGCGAAGGTCGTCTGGGACGACGCCGAGCAGGTCGAGCTGACGGGCGACGTCAAGACGATCGTGACCGGTGGCGGCGACACCTACCGCGCCCGCTCCGTCATCCTCGCCACCGGTTCCGCGTACCGCGAGCTGGGTCTCTCGGACGAGAAGCGGCTCTCCGGCCGCGGCGTCTCGTGGTGCGCCACCTGCGACGGCTTCTTCTTCCGGGACCAGGACATCGCCGTGGTGGGCGGTGGCGACTCCGCGATGGAGGAGGCGACCTTCCTCACGCGGTTCGCCTCCAAGGTCACGGTCGTGCACCGCCGCGACGGCCTGCGCGCCTCCAAGATCATGGCTGAGCGAGCCATCGCGGACCCCAAGATCGAGTTCGCGTGGAACAGCGAGATCGCCGGGATCACGGGTGACAACAAGGTCGCGGGCATCAGCCTGCGCGACACCGTCACCGGCGAGATCCGGGACCTGGACGCGACCGGCCTCTTCGTCGCGATCGGTCACGAGCCCCGCACCGACCTGGTCAAGGGCCAGGTCGACCTGGACGAGAACGGCTACATCCTTGTCGAGGGGCGCAGCACTCGCACCAACCTCCCCGGCGTCTTCGCCTGCGGCGATGCCGTCGACCACACCTACCGCCAGGCGATCACGGCCGCCGGCTCGGGCTGCTCCGCGGCGCTCGACGCCCAGGCGTTCCTCGACTCGCTGAACGACTGAGCTTCCGGCCGGCTCCAACCGGCCCCGCCCCGCTCGGCCCCGTACGAGGCCATGAACAAGGAGATGCTGGATGAGCACCACAAAGGTCACCGACGACACCTTCAAGACCGAGGTCCTCGACTCTGACATTCCCGTATTCGTCGACTTCTGGGCCACCTGGTGCGGACCGTGCCGCATGGTGGCGCCGATCCTCGAGGAGCTCTCGGACGAGTACGAGGGCAAGATCAAGATCGTCAAGATCGACACCGACGAGAACCGGCAGACCGCCATGGACTACGGGATCGTGTCGATCCCGACGCTCAACGTCTACAAGGGCGGTGAGGTCGTGAAGTCGATCATCGGCGCCCGTCCGAAGCGTGCGCTGACAGAGGAGATCGAAGAGGTCCTCGCGGTCTGACGGTCGCACACCGCGACCGTGCCGCTGGGGAGAGCGCGTGTCCGGATCCGCGCCTGGTGAGGTCACCGGGTGGGGTCCGGGCACGCGCTCTCCGTCGTCGTGAGCCCCGTCATCTCACCGTTTCGCCACGAACAGACACGGAGCCGCACACGGCCCGCGTGCGAGACTGGGCCGCGTGAACGAGCTTCCCGACACCGCCGGAAACCGCCTCGACCCGTGGTTCGGTTCGTACGCGGCACGAGCGCACGGCATGCGGGCCTCGGAGATTCGAGCGCTCTTCGCGGTCGCGAACCGTCCTGAGGTCGTGTCGCTGGCAGGTGGCATGCCGTATCTCGAGGGGCTTCCGCTCGACGTCATCGCCGACACCATGCAGCGGCTCATCGCCACCAAGGGCACCACTGCCCTGCAGTACGGTTCGGGCCAGGGCGAGGAGAGCCTGCGCGAGCACATCACGCAGGTCGTCGCGCTCGAGGGTGTGTCTGCCCACCCCGACGACGTCGTCGTCACCACCGGTTCGCAGTCCGCGCTCGACCTGGTGACCCGCATCTTCGTGGACCCGGGTGACGTGGTGCTCACCGAGGCGCCGTCGTACGTGGGTGCGCTCGGCGTCTTCCGGTCCTACCAGGCCGACGTCGTCCAGGTACCGCTCGACGCCGACGGACTCGTCCCCGCGAAGCTCGACGCGGCCCTGACGCGGCTCACGCGTGCGGGCCGTCGCGTGAAGTTCCTCTACACGGTCCCGACATTCCAGAACCCGGCGGGCGTCTCGCTGTCGGCCGAGCGCCGTCCACAGGTGCTGGAGATCTGTCGTCGGCACGGTGTCCTCGTCGTCGAGGACAACCCGTACGGCCTGCTCGGGTTCGACGACGAGCCGATGCCGGCACTGCGCTCCTACGACACCGACGGTGTCCTGTACCTCGGCTCGTTCTCCAAGACTTTCGCTCCCGGGTACCGGGTCGGGTTCGTGATCGCTCCGCACGCCGTGCGGGACAAGCTCGTGCTGGCCAGTGAGTCGGCAGTCCTCTCGCCGTCGAACGCCTCACAGCTCGCCGTGGCGACCTACCTCGAGACGTGCGACTGGAAGGCTCAGATCAAGGACTACCGAGAGCTCTACCGCGGACGACGCGACGCGTTGGTCGGTGCGCTCGGCGAACACCTGCCCAGTGCCTCATGGAACGTGCCGAAGGGCGGGTTCTTCGTGTGGGTGCGGCTGCCTGACGGTCTGGACGCCCGGGCGATGCTGCCCCGCGCGGTCACCGCTCGGGTCGCGTACGTACCTGGCACCGCCTTCTACTTCGACGGCAGCGGCTCGAACCACATGCGCTTGTCGTTCTGCTTCCCCACGCCGGCCCGGATCCGCGAGGGCGTGCGCCGGCTGGCCGGCGTCGTGAACAGCGAGTCCGAGCTGGTGCAGATCTTCGGCACCTCCGCACGGCCCGACCCTGACACGGACGACGTCGAGGGTCCCGCGCCGGACCTGGCGTGACGTTCTGATCTGCTGACCCGTTGACCTCGACCGAGTGAGTCTCTCGATGACCCCTTCCGCTCCCGCCCCGTCCGCGCCGGCGCCGTCCGCCACCACCGCCGGCTCTTCGTCCGCACCGGCGAGGTGCCACACCACGGACGGCGCTCCCCTGGTGGTGGTTCTCGCCGGTGGCCTGTCGCACGAACGGGACGTGTCCCTCCGTTCGGGGCGCCGCGTCGCCGAGGCGTTGCGGTCCACCGGCCTCGAGGTCGTCGTCCACGACGTCGACGCTGATCTCCTGACATTCCTGCGCGAGACCCGGCCCGACGTCGTCTGGCCACTGCTGCACGGCGCTTCCGGGGAGGACGGCTCCGTGCGCGACGTGCTCGACATGCTCGGGCTGCCGTACGTGGGCACTGGCCCGCGGGCGAGTCGCGTCGTGTGGAACAAGCCCATCTCCAAGGCCGCCCTGCTCGAGGCGGGTCTCGCGACGCCCGACTACGTGACCCTCCCCCAGAGTCTGTTCCGGGATCTCGGGGCGCAGCCGGTGCTCGACACGATGGTACGGCGCCTCGGGCTCCCCCTGGTCGTCAAGCCGACCGAAGGCGGCTCTGCGCTGGGCGTCACCGTGGTCACCCGCGCCGAAGACCTGCCTCGCGCGATGGTGGAGTGCTTCGCCTACGGTGAGACCGCCCTCATCGAGCAGGCGATCACCGGCGTCGAGCTGGCGATCAGCGTGATCGACGGCCCTGGCGGGCCTGAGGCCCTGCCCGCCGTGGAGATCGTCGCGGACGGTGGGTACGACTACGCAGCCCGCTACGTCGCCGGCGAGACGGAGTTCTTCGCGCCCGCTCGTCTCACCGCGGACCAGTCCGCCCAGGTGGCCGACGCCGCCGTCCGCGCACACGAGACGTTGCACCTGCGGCACCTGTCCCGCACGGACCTGATCCTCGACGCCACGGGCACGGCCCACATCCTCGAGGTGAACGTGGCGCCGGGCATGACAGAGATGTCGCTCCTACCGCAGGCGGTAGCGGCGAGCGGCCACGACCTCGCGGCGCTGTACCGCACGATCGTCGACACCGCGCTGGTCGCCGCGCGGTAGCGCGCTAAGCTCCGTTCCACGTGAAACGACGCCGGGCCGGCATCCCTCGGGATGCCGGCCCGGCGTCGTTCGTTGCGGGTACTCGTCAGGCGTCGGACGGCGGCTTGAGCAGGCCGCGCTCCTCGGGAGCCATGACGTTGAGAATCCGGTTGAGGTCCTCGACCGAGGCGAACTCGACGGTCATCCGGCCCTTGGTCTTTCCGAGTGCCACCTTGACGCGGGTCTCGAACCGGTCGGAGAGCCGGGTTGCCAGCTCGTCCACCGCCTCGCTGCGGGTACCGGCGCGCGGTGGCTTGCGGGTCTTCCCGTTGCCCCCGTCGGACTCCGTCAGCATCACGATCTCCTCGGTCGCACGGACCGAGAGCCCTTCCGACACGATGCGCTGAGCGAGCCGCTCGATCTCCGCGCCGTCACTCAGACCGAGCAGTGCGCGAGCGTGACCGGCGGAGAGCACTCCGGCGGCGACGCGACGCTGCACCAGCGGGGGGAGACGTAGCAGCCGCAGGGTGTTCGAGATCTGCGGGCGACTGCGGGCGATCCGATTCGCGAGCTCCTCGTGCGTGCACCCGAAGTCGTCCAGGAGCTGGCGATAGGCCGCAGCTTCCTCGAGCGGGTTCAGGTCCGAGCGGTGCAGGTTCTCCAGCAGCGCGTCGCGGAGCATGTCGCCGTCATCGGTGTCACGGACGATCGCCGGTATGGTCGCCAGCTCAGCAGCCTGCGTCGCCCGCCAGCGTCGCTCGCCCATGATGAGCTCGTACTCGCCGGGGTGCTCCTTGTCAGGGCGGACGACGATCGGCTGGAGCACGCCGATCTCCTTGATCGACTCGACGAGCTCGTCGAGGTCGCCCTCGTCGAAGACGGTCCGCGGCTGCCAGGTGTTCGGCCGGATCGCGGTCACGGGCAGCTCGGCGAACCGGGCACCCGGGACGGGCACGAGCTCTCCTGTTTCACGTGAAACGTCGGCTGCCTCGCCCTCCTCGCGGCTGAAGAAGGTGTCGTCAAGTGCCGAGGCGCTACCGCTCTCCGCCGCCTCGTTGGCCACCGAGAGGCGCCCGCTGGCGATAGCGGAGTCCCACTTCACGGTGCTGGGACGAGGCCCGGAGTTCTTGACCGTCTTCTTCTCCGTGACCGGCTCGATCGCGACTGTGCTGACCGAGACGGTGGCCACCGGAATCTCGTCCGTCACGTCGAGCGCCGGCGACGGGCGCTCCTCGACTACCGTCGCGACCGATCCACCGAGTGCGTTGTCTGCGCCGTCAGGCTCGCCCGGTCCCGCGCCCGGGGCCTGCTCGTCCAGCTCCGGACCCGTCGGGATCAGGGCGCCCAGGCCCCGCCCGAGCCCGCGTCGCTTCGCACTCATCGTGTCTCCTCGTCGGTGCCGGTCACGCGCCGAGCGCGGACGGGCTTCGTCTCCATCGTCACGGTGCCCAACCGGCCCCGTCCGTCACTGCGGACCATCAGTCCTGCGCCCCGACCGGCTCTGCCTGCATCGCGCGGCGGGGGCTCGACCCGCCCTGACCACGCTCGGCCAGTTCACGGGATGCCTGAAGGTACGCCAGCGCGCCGGTGGATGTCGCGTCGTAGGTCATCACCGTCTGGCCATAGCTCGGCGCCTCCGAGATACGCACCGAGCGTGGGATGGTCGTCTTGAACGTCTCCGCCGGGAAGTGAGACCTGACCTCCCCCGCCACCTGCTGCGCGAGGTTCGTGCGGCCGTCGTACATGGTCAGCAAGATCGACGAGACACGCAGTTCCGGATTGAGGTGGGACCGGATCAGGTCGATCGTCTTCAGCAGCTGGCTCAGCCCCTCGAGTGCGTAGTACTCGCACTGGATCGGGATGAAGACTTCACGGCCCGCCACGAACGCGTTGACCGTCAGCAGTCCGAGGCTCGGCGGGCAGTCGATGAGGACGTAGTCGATGCGCTCCTCGCCGGCAGCGACGCGGTCGTCGAGGTACTTGTCGATCGCCTTTCGGAGTCTCGTTTCACGTGAAACGAGCGAGACGAGCTCAATCTCGGACCCGGACAGGTCGATGGTCGCCGGCACCCCCCAGAGGTTCGGGACGTCGGGGCACTGCTGGACCGTGCTGGCCAGAGACTCCCCCTCCACGAGCACCTCATAGACCGACGGCGTGCCCGCACGGTGCTCGATCCCGAGCGCCGTCGAAGCATTTCCCTGCGGGTCGTTGTCGATCACCAGCACGTTCAGGCCGGACTGCGCCAACCCCGCAGCGACGTTCACCGTCGTCGTGGTCTTGCCGACGCCGCCCTTCTGGTTCGCGACCGTGATGATGCGCGTCTTCGGCGGGCGCGGGAACCGGCGCCCTTGAAGCTCGATGCGCCGGCGAGCGTCCATCGCAAGCTCGGCGGCGACAGGAGTCGTGTCGTCAACGGCCGGGACGGTTGCGATGAGGGCTGACCGACGCTCGTCATCGCCACCGTGCGGGCCGCCCGTGGGCTGCTGCGTGCCATTGGGCGTCTGCGCGGACCCAGACGTTTCACGTGAAACACCGGGAGCGGAGAGGCTCTGCACAGGAATCGGATCCGTCACGCGGACACTGTAATCGCTGGCCGTGACTTCTGGCTCGGACTCCGGCCCAGTTTCTCCGCCGAAATGTGTGAGTTCCGCGTCGACAAGGACGACTGACTCGTCCTCCATCACCCGCGAACCCGACCCGATGACTGCGGGAGCCGCGTTGACCGCCGCGTCCAGTGCCTCGCTCGCACGCCGGATTGCGTCGGCCGGGACCGGCCGATCGGACGGCAGCTCCTCCATCCGATCAGGATCGTCGTCCTCGAACGTCGTGCCAGTCGCCTCGTTGGAGCCTTCCGGCGAGTCCGGCGAGTCCGGTGGCTCCTGTGACTCCAGCGAGTCCGCTGTGGTTGCCCCCTCGGCGGTGGCGGCGGCCACTGTGACGTCGGAGCTCTGCTGGACCTTTCCGGAAGTATCCATCGTCACCGACTCGATCAGCTGGCTCAGCGCAGCCACGTCTTCTCCCTCAACCCCGGGCCGGTCCTGGCCCCACACCTGGTCACGCGGTCCCTCGTTCACCATCACGGGCTGCGGCAGAGCCATGTCCTCGGACGACGGAGCCTGATCCGCTTCCTCGGCCGGCACCGGGTCGGTCGCGATCGACTTCGGTACGTTCGGCGCGCTACCGCCCGGCAGGCCAGTCTCGGAGGCGCCCGGGGCAGAAGTCGCTGGCACGGAAGCGCGCGCCACAAGAAGGCTCGTGTCGACGAGGTCAGACCGGCCAGGCGCACCCTGACCGGACTCCGCCGCGAGCTCAGGATCGGGCCCGTCGACCGGACCGTCGGAATGCTCGCCGAACGTGGTGTCGACAACTGGCCCTACCGGCTCCTGCTCGCCACCCGCCTCGGGACCCGCCATATCGCCCGGCATGTCACCCGGCATGTCACCCGGCTCGTCACCCGGCTCGGCGCGACCGAACGGTGGTTGGGCGTCGGCCGGCGACTCCTGCGGACCTGCGTCGGTGCCACCCGACGTCGCCTCCCCCGGCCCGTCCGCGACATCCGGCTCGGACTGTTCCGCGAGCACGGCGACTGCCGACACCTTCTCTGACACTGACGCCTGGTCCGAGGTAGCCCCGGCCGACCGGGCTACCTCCATCGCGGACTCCCTCACCGTGGAGTCCGATTCCACAGCGGACGAGTCGGGCGCCGCGGCAGCAGCAGCCGGCGCCGCAGACTTCGCTGCCGCTACTCGCTTGGACTTTCGTCTGAAGAAGCACACGCGTGTAACGCTAAGGTCGCAAGCCTGCTCAAGCGTGTCGAAACGCCGGGTCCAGAGTGATCAGATCCTCTTCCTGACGCCATTTGAGCCCAGGGCCTCCCGCTTGGCTCCGTCAGAGCGTGCTGTCGCCGCTATTGACCGAATCCTCCCGCAAGCAGGGCGCGGTCTCCGATGGAGCGCGTTTCACGTGAAACCGCGCTCGCCCCCTTTGGCACGCCAACCCGCACCGACCGGCCCAGCGCCAGGAAGTGCCACCTCAGGGCCCGGTCCGCTCGCCTTGTTTCACGTGAAACGACCACGCCCACAGAACCTGACCGGTCCAGGTCCTGGTCGACCCTTGTCGACCAACCATTTCCATCCGACGTCGACGAACCGACTCCCCTCTGCCCAGACCGATGCGCTCAGACAGTTTCGTTCTTTGCAGCCAAGAACGGGAGCGGCCGCCCGCAGGCGACCGCTCCCGTTCCACGTGAAACATCGTCCCCCGCGACGACTACTTCCCGCGTCGCACCCGCACGATCGTCGTGGCTTCCACTCCCTCGACAGTGACGCCTTCCAGAACATCCGGGGTGCCTGAGCCGTACTTGTGGAAGACCTTGCGTGCCGGCGCGAACTCCTCGGCGACGCTTCGCCCCTTGAGGATCACCATCTCGCCGCCCACCCGGACGAGCGGCATGCTCAACCGGACAAGCTTCGAGAGCGCCGCCACGGCTCGAGCTGTCACAGCATCAACCTCGAAGGCTCCATGGAACTCCTCCGCGCGGCCGCGCTTCACCTGGACGTTCGTCAACCCCAGCTCGGTGACGACCTCCGTGAGCCAGGTCGTCCGGCGCTCCATCGGCTCGACGAGGATCACTTCCAGCTCCGGGCGCATCGCTGCGATCACCACACCGGGCAGCCCGGCGCCCGATCCGATGTCCGCCACAGTGCCGGACGTCGGAAGGTATGGCACGACCGCGGCGGAGTTGAGGATGTGACGCTCCCAGATGCGGGGCAGCTCGCGGGGCCCGATCAGCCCACGCAGCTCCCCCTGGCGACGGAGCATCTCCGCGTAGTGCGCTACGCCGTCGTAGGCGTCGCCGAAATACGCCTTGACGGGCTCGCTCGCACCCAGCGTCTCGCCGTCCTGTACCTCAGCGCTCGCGCCAGAGTCCCCCTGCGCCGCCACGTCCGAACCTTCCACGTCCCGTCCTCCACTCGCTGTCGAAAAGTAGCCAAACACACCGACGGCCGGTGCACGCCCGCGGGACGCACACCGGCCGTCGGCCGAGACCGATGAGTCAGTCGGTGACCGCTGGAGTGTCCGTCGCCGGCTGGACCACCACGTATCGCTCGGGCTCGACACCGCGCGAGTCGCTGACCAGGCCCGCGGCGGCGACGGCGTCGTGCACGACCTTGCGCTCGAAGGCGTTCAGTGGGTCGAGCTCGACCTCTTCGCCAGAGCTGCGCACCTGCTCGACCGCGACCTCGGCGATACGCGTGAGCTCGACCCTGCGTGCGGCGCGGTACCCACCGATGTCGAGCATCAGCCGGCTGCGCTCACCCGTGCGCGTCTGGACCGCAAGGCGGGTGAGCTCCTGCATGGCGTCGAGCACCCCGCCGTCACCACCGATGAGGTGGGCGAGCGACTTGGGGTCGTCCGCGACCACCTCGACCGCGGCACGGTCGTGCTTGATGTCCAGGTCGATGTCGCCGTCAAGGTCGGCGATGTCGAGGAACTCCTCGAGATAGTCAGCCGCGATCTCGCCCTCTTCCTCGAGGCGCTTGGTCCGGTCTTCCGGATCCACGACCGGGGCCACGGGATCGGGCGCGGCCGTACCTGTGCTCGCGTTCATCGCGTCTTCCTCCTACTTCTTCTGCTTGCGCTTGCCCGACGACGTCGGGGTCGCCCCTGGCGTCGTGCCGGACGGCTTCGGCTTCGAACCGGGCTGCTTCCCCGACGTCGTGCCGGACGGCTTGGGCTTGGACGCGGCCTGCTTGCCGGACGTCGTGTCGGGCGCGTCCTGGGGCGCCGACTGCGCGATGGCGGGACGCGTGGGCTCCGGGCGGACGGCACCCTTCTGCCGATCCTTGCGCTTGGGCTGCACGCGCTGACCGGTCTTCGGCTGCTCGACCACGGGCGTCTCGTCCTCGATGACCTCGCCCGTCTTCGCGGCGCGCTTGGCTGCCTTCGCAGCCTGCCGCTCCTTCATCTGCTTCTCGGCGATGGAGCCAGGGGTCGGCATACGCTTGATCGTGTAGTACTGCTGGCCCATGGACCAGAGGTTGGTGACGGTCCAGTAGATCAGCACACCGACCGGGAAGTTCACGCCGGAGATCGCGAAGACCAGCGGCAGCATGTACAGCATGATCTTCTGCGTCTGCGCCATCGGGCCCTCGAGGGCCGACGGCGGCATGTTCTTCATCGTCAGCTGGCGCTGCGTGGTGAAGGTCGTGACGCTCATCGCGACGATCAGCAAGATGACGACAGCGCGGGAGACCCACGAGTCGGTCTGCAGGAAGACGTCGCTCAGCTGAGCGCCGAAGAGGGTGGACGACTCGATGTCGCCGGCGACCGACTGCGTGATCGGGCCGATCGGCTCCCCGTCACCGGTCGAGATGGGCTCCAGGCCGTTCAGCACGCGGAACAGCGCGAAGAAGATCGGCGACTGCAGCAGGATCGGCATACAGGAGGCGAACGGGTTCGTCCCGTGCTTCCGGTAGAGCTCCATGGTCTCGCGCGTCATGTTCTCGCGGGACGCGGGGTCGGTCTTGCCCTTGTACTTCTTCTGCACGGCCTGCAGCTCGGGCTGGATCATCTGCATCCCGCGCGAAGCCTTGATCTGCTTGAAGAAGAGCGGGATGAGCACGATCCGGATCACGATCACCAGGGCGACGATCGACAGCACCCAGGCGGTACCCGGGCCGGCTGCCATCCCGAGTGTCGTGAAGAGCCAGTGCGAACCGTAGATGATCCAGGCGACGACCCATTCGATCGGCCAGAGAAATGCGAAGAAGTCCATCGGTCAAGAAGCTCCAGAGTTGGTGACGCAAAGTCTGCGGGGAGGTGCGGGTGTCGCGTACGGCACCACGAGCCGGAGCCGGTCAGCCCTCGGTGTGGGTGTGTGCGCCGCGCGCGGGCGGCACATCGTCGACACCGCCGAGACTCCACGGGTTGCACCGCAGCAAGCGCCACAGCGCGAGCCCCAGCCCGCGCAGAGCACCATGACGCCGGAACGCGATCAGGGCGTACTGCGAGCAGGACGGGTAGTACTTACAGCTGGGGGGGCTCATCGGGCTGATGAACGCCTGGTAGAAGCGGACCATCCCCACGAGGAGGGTTACCGGAAGCCGGCCGATCAGCGAGGGCTCACGCGGCGGGGCCTCACCCTCGGGTGCGGGGACGGTGGTCATCTCTTCCCGTCTCCGGTCGCCCGTGCGACGGCACGGCGCAGGCACGAGTCGAGGTCCCGTTCAAGATCCGCGAACGTGGCTGACGAGGAAGGCGGAAGCGCACGCACAACAGCCCGGGCAGCACTCGGCAACGCCGAGAGCCGCTCGGACGCGGCGGCGCGTAGCCGACGCTTCACGAGATTGCGCTGCACGGAGTTGCCCACAGCCTTGGAAACGACAAAACCGACCTGTGGAGTTCCCGATCCTGAGTCCGGGACACTTTCGTCCGGTACCAGGAGGTGAACTACCACGGTCGATCGACCTGCACGCGTGCCGCGGCGCACCGTCCGCTCAAAATCGACGGAACGGCGCAGTCGGTGCGCCGCGGGCAGCATGGCTCAGGCTGAGAGCTCGGCGCGACCCTTGCGCCGGCGGTCTGCCAGGATGGCGCGGCCGGCGCGGGTGCGCATGCGCAGCCGGAAGCCGTGGGTCTTCGCACGACGGCGGGTGTTCGGCTGGAAGGTCCGCTTGCTCACGAGGTACTCCAAGAACGTCGGGGTAGGCACACCGTCTGTCCTCGACGATGCAGTGAATGTTGGCCGATCAGTACAGCGATCTGCCGAGCCGACCCGGGGCCTGGTCCACTGGTCGTGGCCGACGTCGAAGACGCGGCTCGAATCCGTATGTGGGCGCGCAGAAGTACCTGGAACGGCTGTATGACGTTACGCCGTGCGCGCCCTCCCGGTCAAACCGGAAGGGCGGGATCATGCGTGTCGGACGCGCCACACCGGGCGGATCTCGGAGCCCCGCACGGGCCCGGTCGACCGGCCCGTGTACCACTTGTTCAGCGGTGATCCGCGCCATCCACAACCTGTGGACAACTGTGTGGACGGTGCCCCATCATGGCAGACTCCAAGGCACCCCCAAGCAGTTGCATCACCCAGCGCACAAGACGAAGGAAAGCCAGTGGCCAACCCGGACGAGAACATCGGCGACGTCTGGGCACAGACCCTGACGGCGCTCGAGGCCCGGCCCGATATGAGCCCCCGGCAGCTCGCCTTCATCCGCCTCGCCAAGCCCATGGCAGTGCTGGACGACATGGTGTTCATCGCCGTCCCTCATGAGCAGACCCGCACCTACCTGGAGACGGCGGTTCGCGATGACCTCGTCTCCGCCATGTCATCGGTGCTCGGCCGGGATGTCCGGTTCGGCATCACCGTGGATCCCGAGCTGAGCAGCCGGACACTTGCCGGTCCCTCGCAGATCTCGGGTCCGGCCACTCTCTCCCTCGAGCACGAACCGCCGGAGCCCGAGCAAGCGCAGATGCCGATCGCGCCCCAGCCGGCCCCGAAGCCGTCGGCCGAGCCCACCCGGCTGAACCCGAAGTACATCTTCGAGACGTTCGTCATCGGCTCGTCCAACCGCTTCGCGCACGCGGCCGCCGTCGCAGTGGCCGAGGCCCCCGCCAAGGCGTACAACCCGCTCTTCATCTACGGCGACTCGGGGCTGGGCAAGACTCACCTGCTCCACGCCATCGGGCACTATGTCCACAACCTCTACCCACACATCCGGGTGCGGTACGTGAACTCCGAAGAGTTCACCAACGACTTCATCAACAGCATCGGCGAGGGCAAGGCCGGCGCGTTCCAGCGCCGCTACCGCGACGTCGACGTGCTCCTCATCGACGACATCCAGTTCCTGCAGGGCAAGGAACAGACGATGGAGGAGTTCTTCCACACGTTCAACGCGCTCCACAACGCCAACAAGCAGGTAGTGATCACGTCCGACGTCCCGCCGAAGCAGCTCAACGGCTTCGAGGACAGGCTGCGCTCCCGCTTCGAGTGGGGCCTCATCACCGATGTCCAGCCGCCCGACCTCGAGACGCGCATCGCGATCATGCGGAAGAAGGCTGCGAGCGAGCACCTCGACGTTCCCGCCGATGTCCTCTCCTACATCGGCTCCCGCATCTCGACGAACATCAGGGAGCTCGAGGGTGCCCTGATCCGGGTCACCGCGTTCGCGAACCTGAACCGCCAGCAGGTGGACCTGGCTCTCGCGGAGATAGTCCTCAAGGACCTCATCACCGATGACGACGACACCACCGAGATCACGCCGGCCGTCGTCATCGCACAGACCGCCGCGTACTTCGGCCTGACCATCGACGACCTGTGCGGCTCCTCACGCTCCCGGGTGCTGGTGACCGCCCGGCAGATCGCCATGTATCTGTGCCGCGAGCTGACGGACCTGTCGCTGCCGAAGATCGGCCAGCAGTTCGGCGGGCGTGACCACACCACTGTCATGCACGCGAACAAGAAGATCGCGGGCCAGATGGCGGAGCGCCGCTCGACCTACAACCAGGTCACGGAACTCACGAGCCGGATCAAGCAGCAGCAGCGCGGCTGACCTCAGGACGAGTTCCCCACCGCGCCGAAATCACGCAAACCGCTCGTTTCCACACTCCTCCACACCCCTGTGCACAGCCCCACCCGTGCACGGGGGTGTTGCGTATACGCACCTCCACAGGTCTATCCACATGCAGATCCGCAGGTTCAGGCCGTTCTGCTCCGCCTGTCCCCAGCGCTGTGGACAGGATCTGTGTAGAACCAGGCTCGCCGCGCTGACCTGCCCCTTTGCCCCTGGGGACAAGGCTGTGGACGGCTGTGGATGAACCACGATTTTCTGTGGGCGACGACCCCCAAATCGGTGGACAGCCTGTGTGTAAAAATCGGCCCTCCACAGGGACCCCTAGTTCATGCACAGCTGCGCCCACAATCCCTCCACAAGGGAAAATAGCTGCTGACCTGCGCAAAGACCGGATATCCCCAGTTTCCACAACACCGACTACTACTACGACATCTATATCTAAGAGGGGGTCCACGCGCCTTCATCAGGCAGTCCGGGCGCTCGGCGCACCACTTCGAACACTAGTACTACAGGCCTCGAGAAGTCCATCCACAAGCGCCGTCTATCGAGTGCCACCTGGTCGCCAACTCGCGTAGGGTTTCCCTCGACAGTCCAGGAACAAGAGGAGATGCAACGGCATGAAGTTCAGGGTCGAGCGCGACGTCCTCGCCGATGCCGTGACATGGACCGCTCGCACGCTCCCCACGCGCCCACCGGCTCCAGTGCTTGCCGGTGTCCGGATCGAAGCCGACGCACAGGGCGTGATCAATCTCGCCAGCTTCGACTACGAGACGTCTGCACGTTCCGAGATCCCCGCAGAGGTTGCGGAGCCGGGCACCGTGCTGGTCTCCGGCCGTCTGCTGGCCGAGATCTCGCGCGCGTTGCCCAACAAGCCCGTAGACGTGGCGCTAGAGGGCAACAAGGTGATCGTCACCTGTGGCGCCAGCCGGTTCACCCTCCTCACCATGCCTGTGGACGAGTACCCCGCGCTGCCCGGGCTGCCCGAGGTCAGCGGTACGGTCTCCGGCGACGCGTTCACGCACGCGGTCGCACAGGTGACCGTCGCCGCCAGCCGAGACGACACGCTGCCGCTGCTGACCGGTGTCCGGGTGGAGATCGAGGGCGAGCGCATCACCCTTCTGTCCACGGACCGCTACCGTCTTGCGCTCCGTGAGCTCACCTGGACGCCGGCGACGCCGGGCTTCTCCGCCGTGGCGCTCATCCGTGCACGCACGCTGAACGACGTCGCCAAGTCGCTCGGGTCGGGTGGCCTCGTGAACCTCGGGTTGTCCACAGGCCAGGGTCTCGACCTTGTGGGTTTCGAGGCGGGCGGCCGACAGACCACCTCCCAGCTCGTCGAGGGCGACTACCCCGCCGTCCGCCGCCTGTTCCCGGACTCCACGCCGATCCACGCGGTGGTCGCCACCGCACCCCTCATCGAGGCCGCGAAACGAGTGAGCCTGGTCGCGGAGCGCAACACTCCGATCCGCCTGTCGTTCAGCGAGGGCCAGGTCGTGCTCGATGCCGGGCACGGCGACGACGCACAGGCCTCCGAGGCGTTGGAGGCAGTGCTGGTGGGCGAGGACATCGCTGTCGCGTTCAACCCGCAGTTCCTGCTCGACGGGCTGGGCGCGCTGGGCACCGACTTCGTTCGCCTGTCGTTCACGCACCCCAACAAACCGGTCGAGTTCACCGGTCAGGGCAGCCTGGACGGCGAGGACGACTCCGCCTACCGGTACCTGCTGGTCCCGATCCGTTTCACCGGCTGACGGTCCGGGGTCCCTCCAGCGGACGGGCCCCCGGCATCCGCAGCCCGACAACCGTCAGTCTGGACAGCCAGCCTGCGCCAAGGACGGCCGCCACGAGCGAACCCGTCGATCGACCCCGGAGGAAGTACGCACATGGTCACCCACATCGGACTCGTCGGCCTGGGGAAGATGGGCAACAACATGCGGTCCCGCCTGCGCAACGGCGGCATCGAGGTCACCGGGTTCGATCCGCGGCCCGAGGTGTCGGACGTCCCGACGCTCGCGGACCTGGCGGCTGCGCTCCCGCAGGACAAGCGGGTCGTCTGGGTCATGGTTCCCGCGGGCGAGCCGACACGTGGTGTGCTCGACCAGCTCGCCGACATCCTGTCCGAGGGCGACATCGTCATCGAGGGTGGCAACTCGCACTACGTCGAGGACCAGGAGCGCGCCGCGGAGCTGGCGGAGAAGGGCATCGGCTACCTCGACGTCGGCGTGAGCGGCGGTGTCTGGGGCCTGGACAACGGATACGGCCTGATGGCAGGCGGCGCAGACGCTGACGTCGAGGCCGTGATGCCGGTGTTCGACGCCCTCCGCCCCGAGGGCCCTCGTGAGCAGGGCTTCGTGCACGCCGGTGGCGTCGGCGCGGGCCACTACGCCAAGATGGTCCACAACGGCATCGAGTACGGCCTCATGCAGGCCTACGCCGAGGGCTACGAGCTCCTGGCCGCGAAGTCGGACGTCATCACCGACGTGCACGGCACCATGAGGGCGTGGAGCCGCGGCACCGTCGTCCGCTCCTGGCTCCTGGACCTCATGGTCAAGGCGCTCGAGGACGACCCGAAGCTCGCGCTCCTGGACGACTGGGTCGACGACTCCGGCGAAGGCCGGTGGACCGTCGACGAGGGTATCGACATGGCAGTTCCGCTCCCCGTCATCTCTGCCGCGCTGTTCGCCCGGTTCGCCTCCCGCCAGGAGCAGTCGCCCGCCATGAAGGCGGTGGCCGCGCTGCGTCAGCAGTTCGGCGGACACGCGGTGAAGTCGGCGGAGTAGCGAGCGGGACGTACGATCTCCTACCGATGTACGTCTCCCACCTCTCCCTGCTGGACTTCCGGTCGTATGCGTCGGCCGACGTGGAGCTCGAGCCCGGGGTCAACGCCTTCGTAGGGCGCAACGGCCGGGGCAAGACCAACCTCGTCGAGGCCATCGGCTACGTCGCGACGCTCGGTTCGCACCGGGTGGCCACCGACGCGCCGCTCATTCGGTCAGGTGCCGACCGCGCCGTCGTGCGCACGCGGGTCGTTCGAGGTGACCGGGCGAGCACCGTCGAGCTGGAGATCACCCAGGGCAAGGCCAACCGGGCACGGATCAATCGTGGGCAGGCCGTGCGGGCACGGGACGTGCTGGGGTTGCTACGCACGGTGCTCTTCGCTCCGGAGGACCTCGCCCTGGTCAAGGGAGAGCCGGACGGGCGACGGCGGTTCATGGACCAGCTGCTGGTCCTGATGATGCCCAGGGTCTCCGGAGTGCTCTCCGACTACGAGCGGGTACTACGGCAGCGCTCGGCACTGCTCAAGTCGGCGCGGGCATCCCGCCGGGCGGGCGGCTCGGCACGAGCCGAGAGTGCCGCGGCAGCCGAGCTCGCGACCCTCGACGTCTGGGACGCCCGGCTCGCCGAGCTGGGCGCGGAGATCCTGTCTCTGCGGATCCAGCTCGTCAATGCACTGCGTCCAGCCGTCGCGGCCGCGTACGAGCAGGTGAGCGACGCTGACGCGCACGCGGAGATCACCTATCGGTCATCGCTCGCGGTTCTGTCGTCCGACCATCCACCGGAGTTGTCCACAGGGCCTGGGGATAACTTTGCCGACGTTGGGCACCTGCGGGACCTGCTGCTTGAAGCCCTGGTCACGGCGCGGCCGCAGGAGCTGGAACGTGGTGTGAGCCTCGTCGGCCCGCACCGGGACGACCTCGTACTGACGCTGGGCGGACTGCCGGCAAAGGGCTATGCGAGTCACGGCGAATCCTGGTCCTTCGCACTCGCACTGCGCCTCGCATCGTTCCGTCTCCTGGGCGGAGATCCGCAGAATTCGGCGGATTCACCCACCTTTTGGGACCCCGAGCTGGGGACCGACGCCGATCCCGTACTGATCCTCGACGACGTGTTCGCCGAGCTGGACGTCCGACGGCGCCAGCGGCTTGCAGACCTGGTGCTACCGGCCCGCCAGGTACTGGTGACAGCGGCCGTGCCGGAGGACATCCCCGCCAGCTTGGACGGCGTACGGTTTCACGTGGAACCCGGGACGGTGACCCGTGACTGACGACTCTCCACAGGGGCCTGTGGATAACTCTGAGCCTCCTTTGACGCCCGCCTCCGAGGTGGCGCGTGCCGCGCTCAACCGGGCAAAGGCAGCGGCCCGCGCCCGCGGTCTGCGGCCCGGGGCGCCCTCGCGGCGCTCTCCCCTGGCCGAACCGCGATCGAGCGGAGCGGGTCCCGGTGCGCGCGACCCGCAGCTGCTGGGCGCCGTGGTCGGTCGGCTCCTGCGCGAGAAGGGCTGGACCGAGGACGTCTCCGTGGGTGGCGTCATGGGCCGGTGGCGCGAGGTCGTGGGCACGGAGATCGCCGACCACTGCACCCCGGAGACCTTCGAGGACAAGGTGCTCGTGGTGCGCGCGGACTCGACAGCCTGGGCGACGCAGCTGCGGCTGCTCGCTCCGACGCTGCGACGACGCATGGCCGAGGAGATCGGGGAGGGCGTGGTCGAAGAGGTCACGGTGCTCGGCCCGGCCGGCCCGGGGTTCCGGAGAGGACCTCGCTCGGTGCGTGGCCCGGGCCCGCGGGACACCTGGGGCTGAGCGTCGGCCTGTGGACAGCCCGTGCACGGTCCCGTGCGGCAGACAGCAAGAAGGGCTCGCCGGCCGGAAGCCGGGGAGCCCTTCTCTGATCAGCCGCGCCGTAGCGTCAGCCTGAAACTAGTTGCTCACGCGTTCTGCATGCGCTTGCGGGCCCAGACGAGGGCGACGCCACCAGCGGCGAGCAGCGCGGCGAACGCGATGGCGCCACCGACGGTCGCACCGGTAGCGGCCAGCACCGGGGGCTCCTCAGCCGCGGGCGTGGGGGAGGCCGAGGGCTCCTCCGACGGCTCGGCGATCGGCGCGGCCGATGCCTCGTCCGTCGGCTCGACGGTGGGCTCCACCGTGGGCTCCTCCGACGGCTCGGGCTCCGTGACGGGGGGCTCGCTCGGCGTGGGCTCCGGGGTGGGGGTGGCCTCGACACAGGGCTCGATGGAGCCGGACTCGGACCAGTCGAACTGGACCCCGTCCTGTCCGTCGTAGGCGTCGACGGTGACGGTCCACTCGTGCGGCGCGTCGAGCGCGAGACCGTCGAACTTCTGGGCGAACTGGCCCGAGAACTCGGCCTCGTAGGCGATCTTGTCGTCGATGACGACCGTGACCTTGGCCTGCTGGTAGGCCCGCAGGCTGACATCGACCCAACCGCAGTCGGCATTGACCTCGGGAGTGTGTGCCGAGGCGGGAGCGGCTCCGGCGATCATGCCGCCGAACGCCAGTACGGCGAGAGTTCCGCCGGCGAGAAGCTTCTTCACTCTGTAGCCCTTCGAAGTGAGACAGTGCGCCAAGTTGCGCATATGACCGGTCGGCGCTATTAGAGCAGAAAACGACAAATCAGAGAAATATCACCTTCTGCCCGGAAACTCACTGACCTTCGCCAGATGTCGACATGACGATTCGAAGATGTTTCGTGGCGTTCCGGCACCGCGTACCGAACGGGTGTGCGGTAGCCGCCCGGCGAGCACCGGACGGTCGCTCTCGCCGACGGCCCGGAGACCCCTGGAGCAGCGGTCCGAGGGCACTCCCGGAACCCCTCCAGGAGCCCAAAAATCACCCTGTGGAGAAAGGTTGTGGAGGACTGGCCACAAACCGCCCCGGATCCCGGGTTTTCGCCGCTCAGAAGGTAGTATGAGGGGGTCAACCGCGCCGGGTTCCCAGGGATCGTCCCGAGGGCCCGGAACGCTGAGCACCGACGAGCCGTCGGACCGTACGTCAGCACCCGAGCATGGCATGAACCCTGAGGGTCCGAGCCGCTCGTGCAGCCCCGCTGGTACGTCCGTCGTCGTGCGCATCGTGTGCCTGAAAGACGAGGAGCAACCCCGCCCGTGACAGAGCGAATCGACGGCGGCTACGACGCCGGGAACATCACAGTCCTGGAAGGTCTCGAGGCCGTTCGTAAGCGACCGGGCATGTATATCGGGTCGACCGGTGAGCGTGGGCTCCACCACCTTGTGTACGAGATTGTGGATAACGCTGTGGACGAGGCCCTGGCGGGCCACGCCACGGAGATCGACGTGCGGCTCATGGCCGACGGCGGCGTGCGGGTCACAGACGACGGCCGAGGCATCCCGGTAGCCATGCATCCGACCGAGGGCAAGCCGACGCTCGAGGTCGTCATGACGATCCTGCATGCCGGCGGCAAGTTCGGTGGCGGCGGCTACGCCGTGTCCGGCGGCCTGCACGGCGTCGGCATGTCCGTGGTGAACGCGCTGAGCCACAAGTTCGTCTCGGACGTACGCCGCGACGGCTACCACTGGCGCCAGGAGTATGCCGAGGGCGGTAACCCGGTGACCGGTGTCGACCGGCTCGAGCCGCTCGGCCCCGACGAGCAGACCGGTACCACGCAGACGTTCTGGGCAGACGGGACGATCTTCGAGACCACGGAGTACGACTTCGAGACGCTCCGTGCCCGGTTCCAGCAGTACGCGTTCCTCAACAAGGGCCTGAAGATCACGCTCACCGACGAGCGTGCGGGCCACTCCTCCCCGACCGACGAGGTCACCGGGGCCGAGCCGGAAGTCGCGGCGGACGACGTCGTCGGGACCGAGATCCTGCCGGACGCGGACGGACAGCCGCTGGACCCGGACCAGGCTCCGGGAAGCTGGCGGACGGTCACGTACAAGTACGAGCACGGCCTCATGGACTACGTCAACCACCTCAACTCCGCGAAGCGGGTGGAGCTCATCCACCCCGACGTGATCTCGTTCGAGAGCGAGGACACGGAGCGCAAGATCGCCGTCGAGGTCGCTCTCCAGTGGACCAGCGCCTACAGCGAGTCCGTGCACACGTTCGCGAACACGATCTCCACCACCGAGGGCGGCACGCACGAGGAGGGGTTCCGCGCTGCGATGACCACGCTGGTCAACAGCTACGCGCGGGACAAGGGGATCATCAAGGAGAAGGACGACAACCTCACGGGTGACGACATCCGGGAGGGCCTCACCGCCGTCATCTCCGTGAAGCTCGGCGAGCCGCAGTTCGAGGGGCAGACCAAGACGAAGCTCGGGAACACGGAGGCCAAGACCTTCGTCCAGCGCGTGGTGCGCGAGCAGCTCATCGACTGGTTCGACGCCCACCCGAACGAGGCGCGCGACGTCATCCGAAAGGCGATCTCGGCCTCGCAGGCCCGGATCGCGGCACGCAAGGCGCGCGAGGCGACCCGCCGCAAGGGCGTCCTGAACGGCGGGGGCATGCCGGGCAAGCTGCGCGACTGCCAGTCGCGGTTCCCCGACGAGTGCGAGATCTACGTCGTCGAGGGTGACTCGGCCGGCGGCTCGGCAGTGCGCGGACGCAACCCGCACAACCAGGCGATCCTCCCGCTGCGCGGCAAGATCCTGAACGTGGAGCGCGCGCGGCTCGACAAGGCGCTGTCCAACGCCGAGGTGCAGGCGCTGATCACCTCGTTCGGCACGGGTATCGGCGAAGACTTCGACATCTCGAAGCTCAAGTACCACAAGATCGTGCTCATGGCCGACGCCGACGTCGACGGCCAGCACATCTGCACCCTGCTGCTCACGCTGCTGTTCCGGTACATGCGTCCGCTCATCGAGCACGGTCACGTGTACCTCGCGCAGCCGCCGCTGTACCGGATCAAGTGGAGCAACGCCCCGCACGACTACGTGTACTCGGACCGGGAGCGCGACGCGTTCCTCGAAGCCGGTGCCGCGCAGGGCAAGCGGGTCCCCAAGGACAACGGCATCCAGCGCTACAAGGGCCTGGGTGAGATGGACTACTCCGAGCTCTGGGACACCACGATGGACCCGGACCACCGGACGCTTCTGCAGGTGACCATGGACGACGCGGCCGCGGCCGACGAGATCTTCTCGGTGCTCATGGGCGAGGACGTCGAGTCCCGCCGCACCTTCATCCAGCGCAACGCCAAGGACGTGCGGTTCCTTGATATCTGAGGAGCGAGCTTGCGAGCCCCGCAAGATATCAATACGAGCAGAGATATCTGAGGAGCGAGCTTGCGAGCCCCGCAAGATATCAACATGAGCCGAGTCATTTGAGGCTTCCCGGCGCGGCACCTCACGGGGCGCGGCACCGGGCACCGACATGGCGGCCCAGGAGACGAAGTGACACGCCCACCGGCGTGGAAAGGAAGTACAGACGGTGACGGACGAGACCCCCGGCGTGGACAACTCTGACGACGGCATCCCCGTGGAGGACGCGCGAGTAGCGGTGCACCACGGCCGCGTCGAGCAGGTGGACCTGCAGCTGGAGATGCAGCGGTCGTACCTCGACTACGCGATGAGCGTGATCGTGGGCCGCGCGCTGCCCGACGTGCGGGACGGCCTCAAGCCGGTGCACCGACGCGTCATCTACGCGATGTACGACGGCGGCTACCGCCCCGACCGGGCGTTCTCCAAGTGCTCGCGTGTCGTGGGCGATGTCATGGGCAAGTATCACCCGCACGGTGACACGGCCATCTACGACACCCTGGTCCGCCTGGTTCAGGACTGGGTGCTGCGGTACCCGCTGGTTGCCGGCCAGGGCAACTTCGGCTCGCCGGGTAGCGACCCTGCCGCCGCACCCCGGTACACCGAGTGCAAGATGGCTCCGCTCGCCATGGAGATGGTGCGCGATATCGAGAAGGGCACCGTCGACTTCCGGCCCAACTACGACGGCCGCACGCAGGAGCCGGTGGTTCTTCCGGCGCGCATCCCGAACCTGCTGGTCAACGGCTCGGCCGGTATCGCTGTCGGCATGGCCACGAACATCCCGCCGCACAACCTGCGCGAGGTCGCCGACGGCGTTCGCTGGCACCTCGCGAACCCCGAGGCCACGCGCGAGGAGCTGCTCGAGGCGCTCCTGCAGCGCATCAAGGGCCCGGACTTCCCGTCGGGCGCGCAGATCCTGGGCCACAAGGGCATCGAGGACGCCTACCGCACGGGTCGTGGCTCCGTCACGATGCGCGCTGTGGTCAACGTCGAGGAGATCCAGAACCGGATCTGCCTCGTGATCACCGAGCTGCCGTACATGGTGAACCCGGACAACCTGGCCCAGAAGGTCGCGGACCTCGTCAACGACGGCCGTATCCAGGGCATCGCGGACATCCGCGACGAGACCTCGGGCCGTACGGGACAGCGCCTGGTGATCGTGCTCAAGCGCGACGCAGTGGCGAAGGTGGTGCTGAACAACCTCTACAAGCACACGCAGCTGCAGGAGAACTTCAGCGCCAACATGCTCGCGCTGGTCGACGAGGTGCCCCGCACCCTGAGCATCGACGCGTTCGTACGGCACTGGACCACGCACCAGATCGAGGTCGTCCGCCGGCGCACCGAGTACCTCCTCAAGGAGGCGCAGGACCAGATCCACATCTACGACGGCTACCTCAAGGCCCTCGACGCACTCGACGAGGTCATCGCGCTGATCCGCCGCTCCCCCGACGCCGACGAGGCGCGGACCGGGCTGATGGAGCTGCTCACGATCGACGAGCAGCAGGCGAACGCCATCCTCGCGCTGCAGCTGCGCCGTCTGGCGGCTCTCGAGCGACAGAAGATCCTCGACGAGCACGCCAAGCTCCGGGCCGCGATCGACGACTACCTGGACATCCTCGCCCGGCCGGAGCGGCAGCGGTCCATCGTGGGCGACGAGCTCAACGAGGTCACCGACCGGTGGGGCGACGAGCGGCGGACCACGATCCTCCCGTACGACGGTGACATGTCGATGGAGGACCTCATCCCCGAGGAGGACGTGGTCGTCACGATCACGCGGGGCGGCTACGCCAAGCGGACGCGAACGGACAACTACCGTTCGCAGAAGCGCGGGGGCAAGGGCGTGCGCGGCACACAGCTCCGTGAGGACGACATCGTGGACCACTTCTTCACGACGACGACCCACCACTGGATGCTGTTCTTCACCAACCTCGGCCGGGTCTACCGGGCCAAGGGCTACGAGCTGCCCGAGGGTAGCCGGGACGCCAAGGGTCAGCACGTCGCGAACCTGCTGGCGTTCCAGCCCGGCGAGAAGATCGCCCAGGTGCTCGACATCCCCGACTACGAGGCCGCGGAGTACCTGGTCCTGGCCACGCGTCGCGGGCTCGTGAAGAAGACTCGCCTGAGCGAGTACAACTCGCCGCGCTCGGGCGGTCTCATCGCGATCAACCTGCGCGAGGACGCCGACGGCGCCGCGGACGAGCTGGTCTCCGCCCGCCTCGTGAACGCCGACGACGACCTCATCCTCGTGTCGCGCAAGGGGCAGTCGATCCGCTTCCACGCGGATGACGAGTCGATCCGTCCGCTGGGCCGCGCCACCTCTGGTGTCACCGGGATGAAGTTCCGGGAGGAGGACGAGCTGCTCTCCGCCGCTGTCGTCATCGACGGGGCGGACCTCTTCGTCGTCACCGAGGGCGGATTCGCGAAGCGCACCCGCATCTCGGAGTACCGGATCCAGGGCCGTGGCGGCCTCGGGATCAAGGTCGCGAACCTGGTCGAGGCTCGTGGCGATCTCGTGGGCGCGCTCGTCACCTACGCGGACGACGAAGTGCTGGTCATCATGGAGCGCGGCAAGATCGTGCGTTCCGCCGTTGCCGAGGTCAATCTCACGGGGCGGAACACGCAGGGGGTAACCTTCGCAAAGCCGGACAAGGGGGACAGGATCATCGCCGTCGCACGCAACGCGGAGCGTGAAGATGCGGGCGATGTTGCGGGTGCTGCGGACGAGAACTCCGACGGTGACTCCGTAGAGCGGGTTACCGTGGAAGAGATTTCGAACCCTGATGAAGTTCCGAGCACCCCTGAGCAGGACAGCACCGGACGCGAGGACAGCTGATGACCAGTGACAAGAGCGGGCCCGTGCGCACGGCGTCGCCCGCGCTCGATGAAGACCTGGAGACCACCCGGGTTCGCAAGGAAGGGACCGGGGAGCAGGCTCCGGCCGAAGCAGGCGACACCGCGCAGCCAGGGGCGAGCGCGACGTCGAAGGTTGATGCCGCAGAGCCCGGCGCTGCCTCGAACGGTGCCGCCTCGAACGGCTCCGCCGGCGCGGGCCAGAACACCAGCCCGGTGTCCGGGCCGGTCACCGTCCCCGCGCCGCCGCCGCCGTCGCCGTCCGTAGCCAGGCCGGGCACGGCCGGGCCGGCCGCGCCGCGCGCGGAGGCCCCGGTGCCGCCGGCCCCGGAGGACAACGCTTCGGGGGTTCCGACGACCGGCGGTGTCTGGCGATCCGCGTACGAGGCGGGTCGACCCGACCAGGAGCCCGGTTCGGCGGAGCCGGCCGAGGCGGCGAAGAGCGAGCCCAAGGCGCCGCCGGGGCTGGTCTCGGCCATCGGCCGCGTGTCGGACAAGACCGATGCTCCGGCCACGAAGGCAGCTCCGACTCCGCAGGGTGCTCCCGCGCCGGAGCCTGATGTGAGCGCAAAGTCCTGGAACAGGGTGCCCGCGCCCGGCGCCCCGCCCGCTCCTCCGACGGGTGCCGCCGACGGTACGGACGGCGTCCGGGCCGGTGCGATGAAGGCAGCCCAGGCCGCCCTCGACGCGGCCCGCAGCGCAGCCAAGAAGGTGACGTCGATCATGCCTGACGACGAGGGGCGGACGTCCGCCCCGGCGAACGAGGCCACGGCACGTCCCGAGATGCACTACACGGCTGCCGGCGTGCGGGGCACCGCGACCCCGGCCGCCGCGCAGGCTGCAGCCGCAGCGGGGCCGCAGGCGCCCACGCAGCCGGCTTCGGACCCTACGCCGGAGGCGGCGCGTCCGGCCCCGGCAGGCCCCCGCCGCGTGCGTCTCGCCATCTCCCGGGTGGACCCGTGGTCCGTCATGAAGCTGGCGTTCCTGCTCGCCGTCGCGATCGCGATCATGACGGTGGTCGCGACCGCCGTGTTCTGGTCGGTGCTGAACAGCTTCGGCGTGTTCACCACGGTGCAGGAGTTCGTGGTGGAGGCCGTCGGGCCCCAGAGCAACGTGAACCTCACGCAGTTCGTGGAGTTCCCCCGCGTGATCTCGCTCGCGACCCTGATCAGCATCTGCAACATTGTCCTGTTGACGGCGATCGCCACGATCATGGCGTTCCTGTACAACATCACTGCAGCACTCGTCGGCGGCGTGCACATGACGCTGACCGACGACTGACGCCTCTTTCGGCGTCACCCAGAGCGTTCTCGTGCGCTGTCGCGCACGACTCGATGCACGTCACACCGCGGACCACGATTTCGGTTTGGGACATCGTCCCTACCTGGGGTAATCTCCAGTGTCGCGTGAGCGTGCGGAACGCTCGCCCGGGGCTATAGCTCAGACGGTTAGAGCGCTTCCCTGATAAGGAAGAGGTCGGAGGTTCAAGTCCTCCTAGCCCCACTCCCGGACCTTGCAGAGGCTCCTCAGGAGGAACTCGTGAAGAAGCTGCTCATAGTGCTGCTCGCTGCTGGCGCCGGCTACGTTCTCTGGCGCAAGCTCAGTGAGGACGCAGCAGGGCGCGATCTGTGGTCCGAGGTCACCGACTCGATCGACTGAGCGGTCCTCAGCGGGGCCATGGCGCAATTGGTAGCGCACCTGCTTTGCAAGCAGGGGGTTGCGGGTTCGAGTCCCGCTGGCTCCACCTGGCGAAGGCCGTTGACCTGCTGGTCAACGGCCTTCGACGTTCCTCGTGAGGCATCGACGAACTCATCTCCGGTTCTCCTCGTCCTCGCTGACGACGGCGGCGACCGGCTCGCCTTCGCCAGCGAAGGTGTACGCGCCGCCCTCGATGCGCTCGATCAGGCCGCGGGTCCACTCCGCACCCGCGTCCGCCGAGTGCACCCAGAGGTGCATGATCTCGCCGATGTGGCCGAGCTGCTCGGGTCCGTCCTCGGGGGTGTAGTACTCGGTGACGCTGCGGCGCCACGCCTCGATGCCCTCGATCCGCTTCTTCAGTAGCGCCACGGCCTCCTCGCGCGGCAGGGAGACGATGAAGCCGACACCGGACGAGAGGGTGTCCATCTTCTGGTCGTAGGAGACGAGAGCCTCGCGGAGGAGGGAAAGGAATTCCTCGTCGCCCCGCTGCGTGATCTCGTACTCGGTCCGCGGCGGGCCACCCGCCGTGGACGGAGCGACCTCATGGGCCAGGAGCAGTCCTTGCTTCGCCATCTGCTTGAGCGCGTGGTAGATCGAACCGGGCTTCGCGTTCGACCACTCGTGCGCGCCCCACTGCTCCAGGTCGTTGCGCACCTGGTAGCCGTGCGCGCGGCCGTGCTGGCGGACGGCACCCAGGACGAGAAGGTGAATGACGGGCATGCGGAGGACCTTTCCATTCTAATCAAGTTTGACTAGTGTAGCGGGTATGGCCGAGAAGACGATCCCCCTGCTCCCATGTCAGACCATTCAGCCCGTCATCGACTTCTACACGGCCCTCGGTTTCGAGGTGACGTTCCTGCAGAAGAGCCCCAATCCGTTCGCGGTCGTCGAGCGTGGCGGCATCGTGCTGCAGTTCTTCGGCATGAAGAAGTACGAGCCCAGCGAGTCATACAGCACGTGCTACGTCCTCACCGAGGACGTGGACGGGCTGTACAAGGCGTTCCGGGCCGGGCTCAAAGCCGCGCACGGCAAGATCCCGAGCCGGGGCATACCGCGGATCGGGCCGCTCAAGGACATGTCCTACGGCGTGCGGCAGTTCCTGATGACCGACCCCGGAGGCAACTGCGTCCGGGTCGGGCAGCCCATCAGCGAGGACCTGCACCACCGACCCGCCCCCAAGGAGACCTTCGCGCGGGCCCTGCACAACGCCGCGCTCTTCGCCGACTCCAAGGAGGACTTGGTGGGCGCGGCGAAGATCATCGATCGGGCGCTCGGGCTCGAGGACGAGCGGCCGACGCCCTTACAGCTCGTACGTCTCCTCGCCATGCGCGGCGACGTGGCCTGGCGACTCGGCGACGAGACGACGGCGGCGTCCGCGCTGGAAAGGGCCGCCGCGGTGCAACTCACCGATGAGGAACGGGAGTCGGTCCGCGACGACCTGGCGCCACTGAAGGACCTCGTGGGTTAGCCCCAGCTCTGGCCGCTTCTCCTCCGCGACCATAGAACCGCCGTGCGGTGGACGCTGGTGTGCGTTACCCGGCCCGGCGCCGATCCAGGCGCTCAGGGAGGCGTTCGAAACCCGCCGACATGTAGGTGGTGACGGCGGCAGGGCGGGAGGTGACGACGAGGGCGCCCGACGAACCCAGCTCGCGCAGGGCCGCCGCCCCGGCGATGGTGAGCGCTATGCCGTAGCCGTGACCGCGATGGCGCGGGTACACACCCAACGGTTCGATCAGCCCTGGCTTTCCAGGACCGGCCGACCACACCGTTATCGCTCCCACTGCGTCACCCGCGTCGTCATAGGCGAGCAAGCATCGTGCGTCGGCGTACAGCGGGCCGGCCGCCATCGCATGCCATCGCTGGTCGGTGAACGTCGAGCCGTCGAAGGACGCTCGCTGCACGGCCGTGCGCTCGCTCACCCGGTCGGGGCCGACGACCTCGACCCGCACACCGGCGTCCTCGACCGGATCGGTGAGGTCACGCAGCAACGGGGTGAACGGGGCGTCGGTGCCCCAGCCCTCGTTCGCCAGCATGTCGTACACCAGGGCGCCGTCCGGCGCCTCGACGTTCACCGCTCCGTCGGGGAGCACTCCGTGCTCGGGCCTCGTGAGGTCCGTCACCAGCTGCCGCGCCAGCTCCTCGTCGCGTCGCATGTCGGGCGCCGTCGTCAGCCGCAGTATTCTGGCGCCATCGAGCAGCCCGACGGCGAGCACCCGTCCGTCCCGGCTCCACGTCCGAAGGGCCTCGGCGGTCTGTTGCGCGCCGAACCGCCAGTACCAGCCCACGTCCCCCGGGTGCAGCTGCACCGGCACGGCGTCGTCCTGCCATTCGCGCAGCGCGTCGACGACTTCGCTCAGGCCGTCGGTCCGGGGCTTGCTGATGATGACCGCCATGAGCTCATCCAACCTCCCCACGCGACCTGCTCGCGATCCATTTTCAGGCCGTCACTCTAGGCAGGGCTGACACCAGCCCACTCAAGACAGCCTTGCGAGCGAGTGTCGAAACCCGCTCCCAGCGGGGGTTGCGGGTTCGAGTCCCGCTGGCTCCACCACCCGACAGAAGCCCGGATTCGTCCGCGCTTCTGTCGTTTCCGTGGTCGGGTCCGCCCGGCTCAGCGGAAACACGTACGTCCGGACTGTGGGATTCCCCTATATTTGGCCGCTCTGGGCATTTTTCACCCGGGATGACGGGTGAAGTGCTGACAAGTCAGGACCCCTTCCATAACCTCGAACGCGAGGGGCAAGCACCACCCAAACTGACCGGCCCTTCGTGATCCGAGGAGCACCGCGTGTCCCTGACCAGGAAACTCATCGGCACCGCCGCCGCGCTGACCACAGCCTTGTCGGCAGCAGCGGTCGCCATGCCGACGGCCACAGCAGTCCCCGACACCATCCCGCTCACCATCACCAACGACTCGGGCCGTGGTGACCAGGTGTTCATCTATGTCCTCGGCGAGTCGGGCGGCCAGCTCGGCTACGCGGACGCCGAGGGCACGTTCCATGCCTGGCCGGACGCGGGAACCGTCCCTGAGCCGGCGCCGGACGCGTCGATCGCGGGCCCGGCCGACGGGCAGGACGTCACGATCCAGATGCCCAAGCTGTCGGGCCGGGTCTATTTCTCGTACGGCAGCAAGCTGGACTTCAAGATCGTCAACGACGGTCAGCTCGTGCAGCCGGCCGTCCAGAACCCGGACGATCCCAACCGGGACATCCTGTTCAACTGGACGGAGTACACGCTCAACGACTCCGGCCTGTGGATCAACAGCACGCAGGTCGACTTCTTCTCCGCGCCATATCAGACCGGTCTGCGCTCCTCGAGCGGCGAGCTCCGGCACACCGGGATGCTCAAGCCGGACGGCTGGGACAAGGTGGTCTCGGCCCTGTCCCAGCAGGAGGGCTGGGACGGTCTCGCGCAGACCGCACCGGACGGCTCGGTACTGCGGGTGCTCTCCCCCGGCCACGCTGTCGGCACGGGCCAGATCGACGCGAACATCATGTCCGACTACGTCGACCGGGTCTGGACCAAGTACTCCAGCGAGACCCTGACCGTCGTGCCCTACGGCGACCGGCCGGACACGAAGTTCCTCGGCACCGTCTCGGGCGACACCATGACGTTCACCGACACCTCCGGTGCCGTCATCGCGACGTTCCCCAAGCCGTCGGGCGAGTCGATCTTCGGGTGTGCCGGCGACCTGGCAGCCCCGAACGACGACGTCGGCGCCATCGCTCGCACGCTCTGCGCGGGCTTCAACCGGTCCTCCCTGCTCGACAGCACCACGCAGCCGACCCAGGACCCCGCCGGCTTCTACCAGGACTCGGTGACCAACTACTACGCCAAGCACATCCACGAGCAGATGGCTGACGGCAAGGCGTACGCCTTCGCGTTCGACGACGTCGTCAACCAGGAGTCGCTCGTGCACGACGGCGACCCGACCGAGGCCTTCATCCAGCTGGACCCGTTCACGGGGACGGCAACGCCGATCGGCGGCTGACGCGACGTCGATCGCTCCGAGCAGCACAGGAGAGCCCGGCCGCTGCGGCCGGGCCCTCCTGTGCTGCTCGGAGTGGGACGGAGGTCAGCCCTCCTGCTTGCTCTCCCCTGCTGGCTTGGGCTGTGCGGGCGGAACCTTGCCGACCACGGGCTCGTCGACGGGGGCCGGCTCGCCAAGGTCAGGGCTCACCGGGGGCGCCGCAGCAGTCGTACCGGTGCCTGCCACCTCCGGTGTCGGGACGACGGGGTCCTGATCGCCGTTGCGCCCCTTCTGGGCGGCGTCCGACATGGCGGAGCTCGCCTTCTGGGCCGACGACCACGCCGCGTCGAAGACCGGAGCGGCCTTCTCCTTGGCGGCCTCGAACGCGGGGCTTGCCGCCGAGTAGGCCCGGACACCGAGGTCCTTGGCCGTCTGTGCGGCCTTGGCCCCCGCCTCCTTGCCCTTGGCGACGGCGGAGCCGGCCGCCGAGCCGACGCCGGACGCGTGCCGCGCGGTGCCGTCCGTGTAGTCGGCTCCCGTGCCCTGCTCCCAGGGCTCTGCCCAGGGGTCGGTCTGCGGCTGCGCGCGCTTCCAGAACACGTAGCCGGCGACCGCGGCGCCACTGGCGGCCAGTGCGACCAGCCAGCCCTTCTTGGAGCCCTTCTTGTTCGCCTTGTCCGCCGCAGCGGCGACGGACTCCGCGAGTGCGGCCTTGCCCTGCGCCGACGCGGCGTTGGACGCGGCATCGTTGAACGTGGCGACCATCTTCGGAAGCAGGTCGTCCACGAGCTTGTCGTGTGCGGAGTCGATGAGCGGCGCGGCCTTTCCCGCGACCTTCTCGACCTGGGGCGCGGCAGCCTGGAGGCTGTCCTGCCAGGCCTTCTCGGCGCGTGGGGTCAGCCAGGCGATGAAGTCGCTGACGCGGGGCTGGGCCCATTCCTTGGCGCTCGAAGCCTGGCCCCTGGCCTGCGCGGCGAGGGCCTCGGCCTGTACCGCGGCCCTGGAGCTGACGTCGGACAGCAGGGCCGAGGCCTCCGCGGCCCTCTCCCTGACCTTCTCGGAGTCGATCTTGCTGGTGTCCACGTAGTCGGTCACCTTCTTGCGGGTCATGAAGCTCCCCCCGAACTGTTCAGATACTCCTCAAGGTGCCACTCTGCCACCGCCTGCCGTTGCTGGCGAGGGCGAGCGAAGTCGATGCAGCGCCAGCGGGCCGCTCCGTGGGAGGATTGATGCATGTTCGCAATCCTGCACACCACCTCCGGTGACATCCGAATCGAGCTCTTTCCGAACCACGCGCCCAAGACTGTCGAGAACTTCGTCGGCCTCGCGACCGGTGAGAAGGCCTGGACGGACCCGCGGACGGGTGAGGAGCGCAAGGACCCGTTCTACGACGGCCTGATCTTCCACCGCGTCATCGACGACTTCATGATCCAGGGCGGCTGCCCGCTCGGGACGGGAACCGGCGGTCCGGGGTACACGTTCAACGACGAGATCCACCCGGAGCTCCAGTTCAACGAGAAGTACATCCTCGCGATGGCCAACGCCGGCAAGCGCCGCAACCCGGTCACCGGCGAGGTCGAGGGGACCAACGGGTCGCAGTTCTTCCTCACCACCGCGGAGACCCCGTGGCTGAACGGCAAGCACACCATCTTCGGCAAGGTGGCTGACGACGCGTCACGTCTGATCGTCGACGAGGTCGGCAAGACGCGCACGCGTCCCGGCGACCGCCCCGTCGAGGACATCACGATCACGTCCGTCACCATCGAGCCCTGAGGGACGGCGGCAGGTCGCCGCTCCGGCTGGACCAGCACGACCGGAGAGTACTGAGGACCGAGGGGACTGAGGACGTATCGCGATGAACGACCCGGCCGCCGAGGAGCCGACCGAGGCCGAGGCTCCCGTCTGCCCACGCCACCCTGACCGGGTGGCCTATGTGCGCTGCCAGCGCTGTGGCAGACCGGCGTGCCCCGAGTGTCAACGGCCGGCGGCCGTCGGCGTGCAGTGCGTCGACTGCGTCCGGGAGTCGAAGCGGACGGCGCCTCGGGTCCGGACCGTCTTCGGTGGCTCGGCCGACAGCGCCACGGTCAACGGTCGTCCTGTCGTCACGCTCACGATCATCGCCGTCTGTGCCGTGAGCTGGCTGTTGCAGCTGCTGACGTCGGGTGCGTGGACGGAGGCGCTGTGGTTCTGGCCCTGGGGTGGGCTGATCGAGCCGTGGCGCTTCCTCACCGCCTCGTTCCTGCACTCCACGTCACCGCTGCACATCCTGTTCAACATGTATGCCCTGTGGATAACCGGGCAGTTCCTCGAGCCGTTGCTCGGACGGATGCGCTTCGGCGTCCTGTGCCTGCTCTCCGCCGTAGGCGGTTCGGTCGCGGTGCTGCTCCTCGCGGGCGACCCGGCCACGTCGGACGCCTGGGTGACGCCGGTGGTCGGTGCGTCCGGGATGGTCTTCGGCCTGTTCGGGGCAATGCTCCCCGTGATGCGGCGACTGGGCCGGAGCATGGGCCAGGTGCTCGTCCTGCTCGCGATCAACGGTGCGATCGGGTTCTTCGTGCCGAACATCTCCTGGCAGGCGCACCTGGGCGGGCTCGTCACGGGGGCCCTGGTCGCCGCGGCGTTCGCGTACGCGCCGAAGGAACGCAGGGCCGCTGTCGCCTGGGTGGTCCCGCTCGTCGGCATCGCGCTTCTGGCGGGCCTGGCGGTGCTGCGCTACAGCTCGCTGGGCATGCTGTGAACCACCGGCGCCACCTCGGCGGGCCTGCCGAACCCGTGGAACGGGGCCGATCTGCAGACCTGGCGGTGTATCACCAGTCTCTTTTCCCCAGCTTTACCCACAGCTGTGGATAAATGGGTACACAGTGCCGCGGCCGCCTCAGCGCGGCCGCGGCACTGTCACTTCCAGCGGGTCGTGAGACCGAAACCGACGATGATCAGGCCGAAGCCGACCGCGAGGTTCCACTGCCCCAGCTGCGGGATCGGCAGGCCGAGGTCGGAACTCGTGAGGTAGAACGTCACGATCCAGACGAGGCCGAGGATCATCAGGCCCAGCATGACCGGGGCGAGCCAACGCGGGTTGGTCGCCGCTCCGGGCAGGCCGACCTTGGCCTCGGACTTCTCAGCCTTGGCCGTGGCCTTCTTCTTGTTGCGGGACTTCGACTCGGGCACGAGGCGGGCTCCTGTCCTGGTGTGGTCTGCCCGACGGGTGTGCCGAGCCGACGTCTGCTTGCTCGTGGACTAGCGTAGTGGTCCACAGGCCTGAGTCGTGACCAGACGCGTCCGCGGGTTTGTCGAATGTTGCAGGAGGGACGCGGTGACCGAGGCAGAGCCGACCCCCGCGCGGTCCGCCGTTGGTGGTGCGACGGGTCTCCTCCGCGCCCGGACGCATGCACGGTGGCGCTCCTGGCTCAGTGTGGGCGCGGTGGCCGTGCTGGCCGGCCTCATGTTCAGCGCGAGTGCGCGGCTGGCCGACGGCGGCGGCGCCGATACCCGCGATCCACAGGATCTCGCGCAGCTGGTGGACACCGAGACCGGACGGGTCGCCGAGCTCAGCGAGCGCACCAGCGAGCTCGACCGTGAGATCGAGACGCTCAGCGCGCGGGCCGGTACCACCGTTCCGACACAGGACGGTGACCTGGTGGAGCGTGAGGGTGTGGTGTCCGGCTCGGTGCCCGTGACCGGTGCTGGGCTGACGGTGACGCTCGACGACGCGCCGTCGACGACGGTGGGCGCGGGGCCGGGCGGTGTGGAACCGCAGCCCGACGACCTCGTGGTGCACCAGCAGGATCTGCAGCATGTCATCAACGCCCTGTGGGCTGGCGGAGCCGAGGCGATGACGCTGCAGGGTGAGCGCGTGACCTCGACGTCCGCCTTCCGGTGCTCGGGAAACATCCTGCTTTTGCACGGCAAGGTCTTCTCACCACCCTACGAGGTGACGGCAGTCGGAGACCCGGCGAAGATGGAGTCGGTGCTGATGAGCTCCGAGGGCGTGCAGAGGTATCTCGAGTACGTCGACTGGGTACATCTGGGCTGGGATGTGCAACGCAGTGACGACCTGGACCTCCCCGCGTACGACGGCGGCGGTCTGCAGCATGCGACGGTTCCCGACGGTACGGAGGTCTTTGGATGACCCACGCGCAGGCCCGCCACAATGTGCCGCTGTCACAGGAGGTCTTCCCCATCGCGTATCAGCGCGGTCCCTCCGGCATGGGCCCGCGCAACGCGCGGCGACCGCAGCGCGGACCGGCGGCACCGATGCGGCCCGTCGCCTGGCTGATCGGCGTGCTGGGCGAGCTCCTCGTCACGGCCGGCCTGGTGCTCGGGCTCTTCGTGGTGTGGCAGCTCTGGTGGACCGACGTCGAAGGTGCGCGGGCTCAGAGCGAGATCATCGCCGAGATGGACTGGGAGTCGGCTCCGCAGGGGCCGACCGCCGCCGTCGAGAACCACGGGCCGCCGCCGGTCCTGGAGGAGCCCGCGGAGGCCGGGGGCCTCTTCGCGCAGATGTACGTCCCGCGGTTCGGCGACGACTACGTCAAGCCGGTCGCGGAGGGCACCGACAAGGCGACGGTGCTCGACACCATCGGCATCGGCCACTACGTCGACACGGCGATGCCGGGCGCCCTCGGCAACTTCGCCCTCGCCGCGCACCGCACCACGTACGGCAAGCCCTTCAACCAGATCGCGGAGCTCAAGGACGGCGACGCCCTGGTGGTCCGCACCAAGGACACCTGGTACGTCTACAAGGTGACGGAGTCCAAGATCGTCTACCCGCAGAACGTCGAGGTGATCGCTCCGGTGCCCGGGGTGACCAGCGACGAGCCCATGCCGGAGCTGACCAAACGGTTCATCACGCTGACCTCCTGCCACCCGATGTTCTCCGCGACCGAGCGGTACATCGTGCACGGCGAGCTCGAGTACTGGTCGCCGGTGGGCGAAGGCAAGCCGAAGGAGCTGATGGGCTGATGTATGGGCTGCTGTGGCGGGTCATCCCCGGGCCTGGCTGGTTCAAGTTCCTGGTCTGCCTCGTGCTCGTGTTCGGCGTGGTCGCCGTGTGCTTCACGGAGTTCTTCCCGTGGCTCAGCGACTACATGCCGTTCAACGAGACGACGGTCGGCGCGTAGCATTCCTGCATGACGCGCATCCTCGTCGTCGACAACTACGACTCGTTCGTCTACACGATCGTCGGCTACCTCGACCAGATCGGCGCCCGGACCGTAGTGGTCCGGAACGACGCCGTGCCCTCCCCCGACGCCGACGGGCGTTACTGGTACGACGACGGTGACGGCTCCCCCGTGCCGTACGACGGCGTGCTCGTGTCGCCCGGCCCGGGGACGCCGGCGGAGGCGGGTGCCTCCGAGGAGGTGATCCGCGCCTGCGCCCGGTCCCGGACTCCGATGCTCGGCGTCTGCCTGGGACATCAGGCGCTCGCCGAGGTGTACGGCGGCACGGTGACCCACGCGCCCGAGCTCATGCATGGCAAGACGAGCCAGGTGTTCGCGCAGGACGGCGGCCTCGACCGGCCGACGGTGCTCGCCGGCCTGCCGGCGTCGTTCACCGCCACGCGCTACCACTCGCTCGCGGTGACGCCGGACAGCGTGCCGGCGGAGCTCGCGGTCACGTGCGTGACGGAGTCGGGCATCGTCATGGGGCTGCAGCACCGCGAGCTGCCGCTGCACGGCGTCCAGTTCCACCCGGAGTCGGTCCTCACCGAGGGTGGGCACCGGCTGCTGGCGAACTGGCTGGAGGCGTGTGGGCTCGAGGGCGCCGTGGAGCGGGCAAAGGGAATGGCGCCGCTGGTCACCTCGTGACCAACGACGCCATGCCGGTCCCGCGCTGACCGGTCTCCCGGTCAGCGCAGCGGCCTACGGGAAGATGGGCTCGCCTTCGCCCTCGTCTCCGCCCCCGCCTTCACCCTCGCCGTTACCCTCAGCCGGGCCGGTCGAGATCACGAGGCTGATGTAGGCGCCCTCCTCGACGGTGGAACCGGGTGCCGGATCTGACCTGATGACCTGCCCAGCGGCGATGATGTCCGAAGGCTCCTCGGACGCCTTGTCACACGTGATCTTGACACCGGTACAGGCGACCTGGGCTTCCTCTAGCGTCTTGCCGACGAGGTCGGTCGGCACCTTCGTCTCCTTGGGAGCCGGCGCCTTGGCGAGGTAGACGGTGACCGACTGGCCCTGCGGCACATCACCGGCCTCGGGGTCCGTGCGGACGACCGTGCCTGGCGGGACCTCGTCGGTCTCCTCCTCGTCCCACTGGATGGTGCCGAGACCGAGGTTCGCCAGCTGGGCTTCAGCACCCTCCTTGGACTGGCCGACGACGTTCGGGATCGTCGTGTTGCCGGTCGAGAGATACAGGGAGACCTCAGCGCCCTCCTCCACGGTCTGCCCGGCGCTGGGCTCGCTCTTGGTCACCATGCCTTCTGCGACGTCCGGGCTGTTCTCGGACTCGGTGCCGCCGACTGTGAGGTTGTCTTCCTCGAGCCGGCTCCGGGCCTCGCTCTCGGACAACCCGCTGACGTCCGGGATGGTGACCTGGCCAGGAGCGCCGGCCACGAAGACGGTGACCGCCGAGTTCGCGGAGACCTCCTGGTTCGCCGCCGGGTCGGTCTTCCCCGTGGTCAGGCCCTCCTCGAGGTCGGACTCCTTGTCGATGGCCTGCTCGAACGTCAGCCCGGCTGCCTCGATCTGACTGCGAGCCTCTTCGGCGGTCATGCCCTCCGAGATCGTGGGCACCTGCACCGTCGTCGGCTCCTGGTTGGCGGCGTTCTCGATGGCCATGGCGATGGCGATGGCCGCGACCGCCGCCAAGGCGATCCCGAGCAGCCACCACATGAGCGCCTTGCTCTTCTTCTCGGGCTCCTGCTGGTCGCCGCGGGTCGGCTGGCCGGGGTATCCCCCGCCGGGCGTGACCGGGCTCTGCTGCGCCGTGGCCGGGCCCCAGTTGGCCTGGGTCGGGGACATGACCTGCGTGGCGCCGTAGGCGGGCTGGCCGGAGACCTGCGTGGCGCCCATCATGGCGCCCACCATCGGTGCGCTGATCTGGCCGCCGCGCATCGCGGCCTCCAGGTCGCGCCGGAACTCGGCAGCCGTGCTGTACCGCTGCTCGCGGTCCTTGGTCAGCGCCTTGAGCGTGATGCGGTCCAGCACGTCGGGGACGTCGGTAGCGACCTCCGACGGGCGTTGCGGCTCCTGGCCGACGTGCTGGTAGGCGACCGCCACCGGCGAGTCGCCCTGGAACGGCGGACGGCCCGTGAGCAGCTCGAACAGCATGCAGCCGGTCGAGTACAGGTCGGAGCGGGTGTCCACCTGCTCTCCACGGGCCTGCTCAGGGGAGAGGTACTGCGCGGTGCCGATCACGGCGTGCGTCTGCGTCATCGTCGCGGCGGAGTCCGCCATGGCGCGCGCGATGCCGAAGTCCATCACCTTGACCGCACCCGTCGGCGTGATCATCACGTTCGCCGGCTTGATGTCACGGTGCACGATGCCCGCGTGGTGCGAGTACTCCAGCGCGCTCAGCACGCCGACGGTGATCTCGACGGCCTCCTCGATCGGCACGGCGGCGCCGTCGATCAGGATGTCGCGGACCGTGTGGCCCTCCACGTACTCCATGACGATGAACGGCACGTGCACGTCCTGGCCGGACGCGTCCTGGTGGATGTCCTCCCCCGTGTCGTACACGGCGACGACCGCAGGGTGGTTCAGGGCCGCGGCGGACTGCGCCTCGCGTCGGAAGCGCACCAGGAAGGACGGGTCGCGAGCGAGGTCGGAACGCAGCACCTTGATCGCCACCGTACGACCGAGACGGGTGTCGTGGCCGATGTGTACCTCGGCCATGCCGCCACGGCCGACAAGCTCGCCGACCTCATAACGGCCGGCGAGTACGCGGGGCGTGTTCTCCACCACTCATACGTCCTTTGATGTCGTGGCCGTCTGCCTCGAGGCATACGGCTCGTTGAAAAGCATCATCCCAGAAGCGGCAAGCGCGGCCGCTGCCGGGGGATTCAGCGTTTCGGCGTAGATTTCGGAGGAACCCCACGGCTCCCGCAGAGCGCTGTTGTCACCGTTTCCCGTGACCAGCGTGATGATGAGCACCGCCAGCAGCAGCGCGACCAGTGCGACGAGTGGCCAGGACACGCGGACGCCGATTCGGTCCTCGATCCCACCCACCCAACGTTGTACGTCGGACGACAGGTTCCGTCTCTTCCCAGGGTGCCCCCCGGACCGCCCTTGCTGGGGGACCCTTCGCCCGTCCTGGCGTGTCGAGTGCACGTCACGGCGTGACGGGTAGGACCTCGTGCCGTTCGGCGCGCCGTTGCTCGCTCCGCCGACCGACGGCGGCGGGACGTATCCCGAACCGTGGGGACGGCCGTAGGCGTCCGTGCCGTACGTGCCCGACGTGGTGCCGTACCCCGACGAGTCGGAGCCGTAGCCGGAAGAGTCCGTGCCGTACCCGGCGGAGTCCGTGCCGTACCCGGCGGAGTCCGTACCGTACGGTCCTGAGCCCGGGGCACCGTTCGGCGTGCCGGGCGCAGGCGAGTACGGACGCCCGTAGGCGTCCGTTCCATAGGTGCCCGACGTCGTGCCGTAACCGGCAGAGTCGGATCCGTACGCGCCCGAGCCGAAGGGCCCGGACCCGTAGCCACCCGCGGGAGTGCCGGAACCGTGACCACCCGCGGGAGTGTCCGATCCGTATCCGCCCGCAGGCGTACCCGAGCCATGACCGCTGGACGGTGTGCCCTGAGCGGGGCCGGGTGGCGCGGACTGCGCGTTCGCGACCGTGGTGTGCCGCCCGCCGCTGTTCTGCCCGAACGGTGCAGGTCGGCGCGCGTGGGAAGGCCCGGGCTGCACCGCGCCGCTCCGGCCGTTTCCGGCCCGTTGCGGGCCGGCCGGCTGGCCGTCGCGGCGGGTACGGCGCGCGAAGCGTGAGCTGCCGAACGGGTCCTCCGCGATCTCCGCGGCGAGCACGTCGAGATGGCGTGCGAGCTGGTCCGCCGAGGCGATGCGTTGCGCCGGGTCCTTCTCCAGCATCTTCGTGATGGTCTCGGCGAGGCCGGGGTGGACCGACGTCGGCAGCAGGGGGACCGGCGCGTTGACGTGGGCGATCGCGATGTCGACCGGCGTCCTGCCGGTGAACGGCCGACGGCCGGCCGTGGCTTCGTAGGCGACGACTCCGAGCGCGTAGATGTCGGACGCCCCGGTGGCCGACTGGCCGACCGCCTGCTCGGGTGACAGATACTGCGCGGTGCCCATGACCATGCCGGTGGCAGTCATGGGCACCTGGTTCTGCGCCACCGAGACACCGAAGTCGGTGATCTTCACGGTGCCGGAGTGCTCCAGCAGGATGTTGCCGGGCTTCACGTCACGGTGCACCACGCCGGCGAGGTGGGCGGCGTGCAGGCCGCGGGCCGTCTGCGCCAGGATCGGGAGGAGCCGCGCCGGCGGAAGCACCGGCTCTCGCTCGAGCAGGTCTGCGAGCGGCTCGCCCAGGACGAGCTCCATGACGAGGTAGCCGGCGCCGCGCTCCTCGCCGTAGTCGAACATCTGCGCGATGTTGGGGTGAACGAGGGTCGACGAGTTCCGGGCCTCCGTGCGCAGGCGACGAAGAAAGTCCTCGTTGCCCGTGTACTCCTCGCGGAGCACCTTCACGGCGATCTCGCGCGCGAGCTTCTCGTCGCGCGCCACCCAGACCTCGCCCATACCGCCCATGGCGATGCGCCGCACGAGCGTGTAGCGCTCACCGAGCGACAGACCCTCGACCGGCCTCATTTCGAGATCGCCGCCTGCATGATCTTCGCGGCGATCGGGCTGGCGAGAGCGCCGCCCGTGGACTCGTCGGTGGACTGGCCCTCGTTCTCCAGCACCACGGCCACGGCGACCTCCGGGTCGTCGGCCGGCGCGAACGACGTGAACCACAGCGTGGGCGACCGCGGGTCGTCCTCTGCGGTACCGGTCTTGCCCGCGACCTCGACGCCCGAGATCTGTGCGCCCTTGCCGGAGCCGTCGTTGACGACGCCGACCATCATCTCGGTGATCGCGTCGGCCGTCGACGACGAGAACGGGCTCTTGTAGCGGCTCGGCTTGGTCTGGCTGACGAGCTCGAGGTCGCTGTCCCGCACGCTCTGGATGAGGTAGGGCTCCATGAGGTCGCCGTCGTTCGCGACGGCGGCCGACATCATGGCGACCTGGAGCGGCGTCATGCGCAGGTCACCCTGGCCCATGCCGGAGAGGGCGATGCGGGCGGCCGAGTCGTCCGTGGCAGTCTCGGACAGGCCCGGGTAGGCGCCGACCGACGTCGACATCGGGATGTCGATCGACTCGGTGAAGCCGAAGTCCTGGAACATCTGCTGCATGCCGTCCTTGCCGACCTCGTTGGCCAGGGCGAGGAAGGCCGTGTTGCAGGAGATCCGCAGGGCGTCCTTGAGCGGCATCGAACCGCTGGGGTCGCAGCTCGCGCCGCCGTAGTTCTGCACCTTGCCACCGTCGCCGGTCGTACCGGGAAGCTGGTAGACGTCCTCCGCCGGGATCGAGGTGTCGGGGGTGATCCCGTTGTACTCGATGGCGGCGGCCGTGGTGAGCAGCTTGAACGTGGACCCGGGCGGATATGTGGCGTTGATCGTGCGGTTGATGGTTGGCCCGTAGGGGCTGAACCGCTCTTCACCGTCGAGGGAGTTGACCTGCGGCTTGGCGTTGATCAGCTCCTCGGAGGTCTCCTGGACCTCCGCAGCGTCGTGCACGGCGAGCGAGTTCGGGTCGTACGACGGCTTGGAGACCATCGCCAGGATAGCTCCGGTCTTCGGGTCCAGGGCCACGGCCGCGCCGGTGTAGTCACCCAGGGCGTCCCAGGCGGCCTTCTGCACCTTGGGGTCGATGGTGAGCTCGACCGACGAGCCCTGCGCCTCCTCACCGGTGATGAGGTTCTGCAGGCGGTCGAGCCACAGCGAGTCGTCCTCGCCCGCGAGGTAGCTGTTCGCGTACCGCTCCATCCCGGTGACCGTGCCGTTGATCGCGAAGTAGCCGGTGACCGGCGCGTACACATTGGCAGCGCCGGCGTCGCCCTCGGAGTAGGTGCGCTGGTACTTGAAGTTGTCGTCCACCGGCACGGAGGTGGCGATCGCCTCGCCGCCGCTCACCACGATGGGGCCGCGGTCACGTGCGAGGGCGCTGTAGATGCCGCGCACGTTCCTCGGATGTTCGTTCAGGTCGCCGGCGGCGACGAACTGGATCCACGAGGTGGACACCATGAGGGCCATGAACATGACCAGCACGACGGTCGACAGGCGGCGCAGGGTCGCGTTCACCGGTCCACCCCCCGCACGATCTGGGTGGCGTCGTCAGGGGTCCCGCCGCTGCCGACACCGGCCTCGGTCTCCGCCTGGACAGGGCTTCCGCCCCCCACCTCGATGGCGCCGCCGCCCACCACGGCCGGTGCCGGGTCGGCCAGGGAGCCGCGGGTCGGCAGGGCAGACGGGCGTCGGGCAGCATCGGAGATGCGCAGCATGAGGGCGATGACTATCCAGTTCGCGAGCAGGGACGAGCCGCCCTGAGCCATGAACGGCAAGGTCAGGCCGGTGAGCGGGATGATGCGGGTGATGCCGCCGACCACCACGAAGAGCTGCAGGGCCATGACGAACGCGAGGCCACCGGCGAGCAGCTTGCCGAAGCCGTCCCGCACGCCGACCGCGTGCCGGAGGCCACGCTGCACGATCACCAGGTAGATGAGCAGGATCGCGAGCAGCCCGGTGAGGCCGAGCTCCTCACCGAGGGCGGCATAGATGAAGTCGGAGAAGGCGAACGGCACGTACTGCGGGTAGCCCTCGCCCCAGCCGGCACCGAACATGCCGCCGTAGGACATGGCGAACAGGCCCTGGACCAGCTGATACGACGGGCCGTCCATGAGGTCGGGGTTGAGCGCATCCAGCCAGATGTTCACACGGAGCTGCACGTGGCTGAAGATCGACCAGGCAACGACAGCGCCGCCCGCGAACATCACGAGACCGATGACTATCCAGCCCACCCGGTCGGTGGCGAGGTACAGCATGCCGACGAACAGGCCGAAGAACAGGAGCGACGTGCCGAGGTCCTTCTCGCCGATGAGGACCGCGAGGGACACCGCCCAGACGATGAGGATCGGGCCGAGGTCGCGCAGACGCGGGAGCTGGAGGCCCATGAACTTCTTGCCGGCCAGCGCCAGAGTGTCGCGGTTGGCGACCAGGTAGCCAGCGAAGAAGACGGCGAACGCGATCTTGGCGAACTCGGCCGGCTGCGCCGAGAAGGGGCCGATGAAGATCCAGATCTGCGCGCCGTTGATCTCGCGGCCGAGGCCGGGGATCAGCGGGAGGATCACCAGGACGATGCCGACGATCATCGCCGTGTACGTCAGGCGACGCAGGCTGCGGTGGTCCTTGATGACGAAGATGACCACACAGGACACGACGATCCCCAGCGCGGTCCACATGAGGTGGCGCGACGCGTTGGCACCATCGATGTCGACGAGGTCCTGCCGCAGGATCATCGCCATGCTCACGCTGTTCAGCAGGACCACCGACGGCAGGATCACCTGGTCGGCGTAGGGCGCACGCAGCCGCAGCACGATGTGCGCGGTGAAGGCCAGGGCGGCGAGCACTATCGAGTAGGTCCAGAAACCCTCTGGGAGGCTGTCGTCGAGCGAGTAGCCGACCATCCACATGCCGCCCATGCCGAGTGCGAGGGCTACGACGATCAGGATGGCTTCCGCCACGCGGGACGGGGCGTTCTCCTCGGGGCGGAGCGCGCTCATCCGTTCTTCTCCTGACCGGAGTCGTTCGAAGCCGGCTCGTCGCTCGTGGTCGAAGTGGGCGTGGGAGTGGACGTGGGCGTGGACGTGGAGCTGGGCGACGACGTCGGCTCCGGCTCCTCGGCCGCGTTCTCGATGAGGCGGTCGGCCCGGCCCCTGGCATCCTCGAGCGACGTGGCCCGGATGCTCTCGTTCACGCGGTTGGCGACGAACTCGGGCAGCTCGTCGACGCGGGTTCCGGTGAGCTCGACCGGGGTCGAGAAGGTCAGGGGGCCGGCGGTCGCCGGGATGCCGCGGAACACGGCGACCTGGCCGTCCGACTCGCCGACGTAGTACTGGGTCTGCGTCCAGCGAAAGCCGCCCCAGCCCGCCAGCACGAGGCCCACGACGAGCAGCAGTGCACCGAGCACGGTCAGCCAGACGCGCTTCTTCCGCGGCGTCTCCTCGTCGTCGGCCTCCTCGTCCAGATCGTCGTCGGGCTGGATGTCCGGCTGGTACTGCTCCTCCTCGGACCCGCCCGCGAGCATGGCCTGCTCGAGCGTGTCGGCGAGGCCGTCCTGCGCAACGGCGTCGGGCAGGACGCTTACCGCGATGGGCGAGGTGAGGGGCTCGCCGCCCCCCGGGACCGTAGACCTGGTGAAGCTGGTCACGGTGTCGCCATCGACGTCGGAGCCCGGCAGGGACGTGGGCGAGACCGGGTCGCCGCCGGCGGTCACGCCGGCGAGGGCGGCCGAGCCGACGATCTCAGGGGTGACGGTGGCGGCGGTCGTGGCCGCGGCGGCCTCGTCGAGGACGTCGGCCACGACGACGGTGATGTTGTCGGTGCTGCCGGCCCGCATGGACATCGAGACGAGCCGCTCGACGGCGTCGTGCGGGGTGGTGACCGAGGTGAGGACCTCGGCGATCTCGTCGTCGGGCACGAACCCGGACAGACCGTCGGAACAGAGCATCCAGCGGTCGCCGGGCACGGCCTCGCGGATCGACAGGTCGGGCGTGAGGTCCAGGTCGAAGTCACCGAGGACCCGCATGACGACGTTGCGCTGCGGGTGGCTCTCCGCCTCGTCGGGCGTGATACGGCCGGTGTCGACCAGGTGCTGCACGAAGGTGTGGTCCACGGTGACCTGCGCGAGCGTGCCGTCGCGCAGGAGGTACGCGCGCGAGTCGCCCAGGTGGGCCATGGCCAGCGTGTTGCCGGACTTGAGCAGCGCCGTGACGGTGGTGCCCATGCCAGCGAGGTCCGGGTCGGCCGTCGTCGCGTCGACGAGGTCCTGCCGTGCCCGGTCGATGGAGCGCTCGAGCTCGGACATCGATCGGTCGGAGCTGTGGTCAGGCCGGTCGAGAGCCACCAGGGCCGCGATCGTCAGCGCGGACGCGACGTCCCCGCCCGCGTGCCCGCCCATCCCGTCGGCCACGACGAGGAGGTTGGGCCCCGCGTAGGCGGAGTCCTGGTTGTTGGAGCGGACGAGGCCGACGTCGGAACGCGCGGCATACCGCAAGGTCACGGTCACGTGATGGTCATCCCTGGAGCTCGACGACGGACTGTCCGATCTGCACACCTACACCCGGAGCGAGCGGGATGATCCCCTGCACACGCTCCTCGCCGATGTAGGTGCCGTTCGTGGAACCGAGGTCCTCCACGAACCACTGGCCGCCCTGGGGGAAGATTCGTGCGTGGCGCGACGACGAGTAGTCGTCGTCGAGCACGAGGGTGCAGCTCGGCGCGCGTCCGATCAGTACGCCGGACGACGTGAGCGGGATGGTGGTGCCCGTGAGCGGTCCCGCCACCACGACGAGCCGCGAGGGGCCGCCACGCTGGGGAGCGCGGGACGCGCCGCCACCGGGGGCCGGCGACGGGGCCGGCCCCGCGAGCTCCGGTCGGCGCCGTCGGCTGCTCGCGGTACGTGGTCCGGCGAGGTCGCGCCGGAGCACGGCGACGGCGGAGAGCACAAACACCCACAGCAGCACGAGGTAGCCCAGCCGGAGCAGGGTGAACGTCAGCTCGCTCATGTCGGGATCTTCACCAGTCCTCGTTGTCTGCACCGGATGCGCTACCGGTCCAGAACATGATGCGGGTACGGCCGATGGTCATCGTGTTGCCGTCGAGCAGGGTCGCGGCCGGGACCTGATGGCCCTCCACGTACAGGCCGTTCGTCGAGCCCATGTCGGTCGCCACGACGCCGTCCGGCGTCACGCGGATCTCGAGGTGACGCCGGGAGACGCCCGGGTCGTCCACCACGATGTCCGCCTCGGCGTCGCGACCGATGACGGTCACCGGGCCGGTGAGCAGATACCGCTGGCCATCGATGTCGATGAGCGGGTGCCGGCCGGTCGGCGCGCCGGACGTCGCCGGGGCGACGCTCCCCTGCACGCTGCGTGACCGCACCGTGAAGCGGCCGGGTACCAGCTCGTACTGCTCGTCGAACGTCACGCTCACCGGGCCGACGAACGCGTAGTGCTGCGTCGCGGCGTACGCCGTGATGTTGGACGCGAGCTCGTCGGCGAGGGTCTGTGCACCCCACGCCTCGATCTGGGCGAAGTCGTCCGGAGCGAGCTCGATGGTGAACTCGTTCGGCGCGACGGTACGGTCGCGTCCGACGACCGCTGCACGGTCGTCGAGCTCACGTCGCAGCCTGCTCGCCAGTTCTACCGGCTTCACCTCGCCACGTCCCACCTTGGCGAACGCGTTGTTCATCATGCGCTCCACGCTCTTCTCGAAGCGGTCCAGGGCGCCCATGCCACCTCCTTCCGAGTCTGCGCCGGGCAGACTACCTAGATCGTATAGACCGGTAGGTGCCCGCAGACTCCAATACTGTGGATGTCCTGCGGATCTTCTCCGATCTTCCCTCAGGTGGCGCGGTGAAGAGAGGTGTGGGCGAATGCGCACGCTACTAGACCTGCGATGGGACGTGAACCACTTCACGGTTATTGGATTCGGAGTCGGCCTCTGTGCCGTGCTAGCCTCAACCAGCAGCGCGCGAGTGGCGGAATAGGCAGACGCGCACGGTTCAGGTCCGTGTGCCCGAAAGGGCGTGGGGGTTCAACTCCCCCCTCGCGCACGTTGTCACGAAGGCCCCGGCTCATCGAGTCGGGGCCTTCGTCATGCCCGGACGCGGCCGAATCAAAAGTTATGATTCCGCATGCAGTTCTGTTGCCGGATTCAAAAGTATGCATACCATGGGCGGTGTGGACACCTACGAGCTCGTCAGGGCTGGAGAGAACCTGACGACCGAGTTCAAGACGCACGTCAATGATCGAGAACTTACGAAGGCCGTGGCATGCCTGGCCAACGGTGAGGGCGGTGTGCTGCTCGTCGGCGTCGATGATGACGGGACGGTCGTCGGTGCCCGGCCCCGGCACGGCGCGACGACTGAGCCGGAACGCGTAGCAGCACTCATCCAGAACACCACTGAACCAGCCCTCCCGGTCGGAGTCACGCTCCACGAGGTCGACGGGCACGAGGTCATCCGGGTCGAGGTACCCCGTGCAGACCCAGGCCCTGTCGGCACGAAGGAAGGCCTGTATACCAAGCGCGTGATCGATACGACGGGGCAGCCGCAGTGTCTGCCGATGACCGCCCACGAGATCGTCAGCATGGGCATGGTGATGCGAGGTCAGGACTATGCCGCCGCTGTTGCCCGGGATGCGACGATGCGCGACCTCGACCCGCACGAGTTCGACCGGTTCCGTGCCTTGTGCAGAACCAGCGGCGACGGTCTCGGCGACCTTGCTGACGCCGACATCCTCAAGGCGCTCGGCCTGGTACCTCTGAGCGCGCCGGTCAGCCTCGGAGCAGTGCTGGCGTTCGGGCGAGAGGACTCCGTACGGCGGTGGGTGCCGAACGCAGAGTTCCTCTTCCAGGATCTCCGCACTCAGGGCTCAACGAGCAACGAGCGGATCGTCGGACCTCTCCTGCGAGTTGCGGAGACGGTGGCGAAACTGATCGACGAGCGCAACGATGCTACCGAGCTCATGGTCGGTATCCACAGGGTGGAGGTGCCCCTCATCCCCTCGGTGACTCGACGCGAGGCAGTCGCCAATGCCCTCGTACACAGGGACTACGCGGCCTTGGGACCGACGGTTGTACAGCTCACGGACAGCGAATTCATCGTCTCGAACCCGGGTGGCCTTCCGCCTGGCGTCACGATCACCAACATCCTCGATCAGTCGCGACCCCGTAGCCCCATCCTCGCGGCTCTGTTCAAGCGGACCGGTCTGGTCGAGCGCAGGGGCAAGGGTGTCAACGACATGTTCGAGCAACAGTTGCGGGCCGGCCGGGACGCGCCCGACTATTCGCGCAGTACACCTGACTCAGTTGTTTTGACGGTGCCTCTGGGTACCGCAGACCTCGATCTGGTGCGGTTCCTGCTCACCTGGGAAGACGAGCGTCAGCACCCGTTGAGCCTTGATGAGCTCCGAGTTGTCCACGAGGTGAAATCATTCGGCTCGGCCACCAGTGCAGAGGTCGCTGAGAGCTTGTCCATGCTCGCTACGACCACGCGCAGGGTCACTACCCACCTGGCTGAGGTCGGAATCCTGGAAGCTCGAGGAAACGGTCGCAGTCGCAAGTTCCACCTGACTGCACGTTTCTACGACCTCGCTCAGGATCGCAACGCGTACGTGCGTGTCAAGGGTGCTGACCCCTTCCAGCAGGAGCGGATGATTCTCGACTACGTCGGCGCCTACGGCTCCATCACGCGAAGCCAGGCGGCACTGCTGTGCCAGACCTCTCCCCAGCAGGCGCGGGCGACTCTCAAGCATCTCGTCGACGACGGTCAGCTCTTTCTCGTGGGCGAGCGGCGCGGAGCACGGTACGTACTCGATGCTTCTTCCTCGGCGACGGTGGAATGAACTGACCTGTCACGCACGGTGCGCGACCGTCAGTCTCCTCGGCTGCCCGACGCCGGCAGCCCGACCCGGCGGGAACCGCCCACCCAGGCCCGGCGTCACCGAGCCCAGCACGCTCGCGTGCCGCGCACCCGTGGTGAACGGCAGCACGCCGGGCAGGCCCTGCCACGTGTGCCAGCCCAACAGGGCGAACGCCAGCGCCTCCTTGGCCTGGCTCGGTATGCCCAGCTCGTCCGAGGTCCGGACGGCGACGCCCGGCAGCTCCCCCCGCAGCGCGGCCATGAGCACCGGGTTGCGGGTGCCGCCGCCGGAGGCGACCACCTCGGTGGCGGTGTGTCGCACGGCGTCGGCGACGGTGCGGGCGGTGAGTGCGACGAGCGTGGCGAGCAGGTCTTCGGCCGCCGGCGGCGTCGGACCGAGGCGATCCAACAGGTAGCGCAGGTGAAAATGCTCCTTGCCCGTGGACTTCGGTGCTGGGCGCGCGTAGTAGGGGTCGCTGAGCAGGCGGTCCAGGAGGTCGGGGAGCACGCGGCCGCCTGCGGCGAGGGCACCGTCGGCGTCGAAGGCGAGGCGGCCGTCGGTGACGTGTCGTGTCGCGGCGTCGAGCAGCGCGCAGGCCGGGCCGGTGTCGAAGGCGAGGGGGGTCTCGACAAGCTCGACCAGCGGAGGGCCGGGCTCGACCGAAGGCGGGGTGGTCGAGGGCAGCACCGTCACGTTCGCGATGCCGCCGAGGTTGAGGGCGACGGCGGTGCCGGGCCGGCCGGCGAGCCACAGGGCGTCGAACAGGCTGACCAGGGGAGCGCCCTGCCCGCCCGCGGCGACGTCGCGGGTGCGGAGGCCCGAGACGACCGGTAGCCCGGTGGCCTCGGCGATCCATGCCGGCTCACCGAGCTGCAGGGTCCCGAGCACGGCCCCGCCGTCGGACACCCAGTGGAAAGTGGTCTGGCCGTGCGAGGCGACCAGGTCGGCGCGGCCGGCACAGAGCTCGGCGACCGCGCGCGCGGCGACGTCGGCGAAGACCTGCCCGATCCCTGTGTCGAGCCGGCACACGGTTTCCATCGTGGCGCCGGCCGGGGGCAGCGCTGTCACGAGCGCGGACCGCAGGGCCGGCGGAAAGGGGACGGAGAGGTGCCCGAGCGGCGTGAGCGTCAGCGTGTCGCCCACGAGCCGAAGCTCGCACGCCGCGGCGTCGACGGCGTCGTGGGATGTGCCGGACATGAGCCCGACCACCCGCAGCGGAGGTGATATCTGCGCAGGTGATGGTTGGTTTCTGGGTATCGGTTTCCCCATCGGACCGACTCCTCCGGTCGTGTTTGCGCCAGTGTTACCCCCCGGGCCCCACTTTGCGCCACAATCTCCACCATGCTCGACGTCTCGATCGCCCCAGCTCCGGCGCCGGACGCGCCGTTCGAGGACCACATCGAATGGGCGCGCAACGCCCCTGCTACTCCTTTGACACCCGCGGCGCTCTTCACCGGCGGTCTCGCCGACGCCCCTGTCGACGACCGTCTCACGATCGACGCCCCGGGGTGGGACTACCCCGTTCTCGCCCGCGAGACCGTGCTCAGGTCCCGTGGTGCCGTGCTCGACATCGGCACCGGCAACGGTGACTTCTTCGCGGGCCTCGGTCCGCTCCCCAAGGGCTCGGCCGCCACGGAGACGGGCCCGGCCTTCCTCACTGCCCGACGCCGCCTGGAGCCGCTCGGCGTCGACGTTCGCCGGGCCGAGCCGTCCTGGACGGGTGATGTGCTGCTGCCGTTCTTCGACGGCCAGTACAGCGTCGTCCTCAGCCGGTTCAGCACCATCGAACCCAACGAGGTGGGCCGCGTCCTGGAGCCGGGTGGGACGTTCCTCACCGAACAGGTGGACACGCGCGACGGCATAGTCCTCAACCGGGCACTGGGCGTGCCGCTCGGCTGGGACCCGGACGCCGTCACGCTCGACGTCGTCTCCGACGGCCTCGTCGCCTCCGGTCTCGAGATCGTGGAAGCCACGGAGTACGCCGGTACGCGCACGTTCAAGGACCTGTCCTCCGTGCTCTGGTATCTCCGGATGGCGGCATGGCAGGTGCCTGACCTCGCCGACCTCAGCCCGGCCGCCGTCGCTCGGCACGAGGCAGGGCTGCGCGCGCTGCACATGCACTTCGCGACGGGCAACGAGCTCGTCGACGAGGCGCCGCGCATCCTGGTCACGGCGCGCCGGCCCTTCTGAGGAGGCCGGCTACGGCGTCCGCCATCGCTTCCGGAGGTACGTCCGCGCCGTGCCCGGGCAGGGTGACCCGGCACGCCGCGGGCAGCACGGCGGCCAGCGACTCCGCGGCGACCGCGACGGACGCGGCGCTCGCCGCGCCGTCGGCCACGACGACCGGTTGGGTGATCAGGTCCCACCGGCCCATCAGGGCACGCCGGCCCAGCGCGATCCCGGCGAGGACCCGGCCGTCGTAGGCGATGGTCGGAGCGATGGCCTCGAGGTCGGCCCACGACGGCGACTCCCGCATCCGCGGGAGGAGCCGGCACGGCATGCCGACCACGTCGAGGAACAGCTCGACGGCGCTGCCGGGATCGCCCGCCTCGATGCAGTTCTCGACGCCGGCGATCATCCGGGGGTCCGTGGGCGGCTCACCGCTCGCGATGTCGTACGTGGGCTCGTAGCAGAGCACGCCGGTGACACCGTCGCCCAGGTCCGCCGCCGCACGCAGCGCGAGGAACGCGCCGGAGGAGATGCCCAGCAGCGCCGCGGGGCCCGTGACCTCCAGCAGGGCGGCGATGTCGTCGATCTCCCGCTCCACGCTGTACGGGGGTGTGTCGCCGCTGGCGCCGCGACCACGCCGGTCGTACCGCAGGGTGGTCGCCCGGTCGCCCAGCTCCGACGCCACGGCGAGGGTGACGGGCAGACGGTGGGCGAGCACACCGTCGACCACGACGATCGCGGGCACGAGACCGGGGGTCGGACCGGTCAGGTCGTACGCGATCCGGGTGCCGTCTGCCGACGTCGTGAAGGCGTCGACGGTGATGGTCGTCATGCAGGGCAGACGAACCGGGGTCCCGAAAGTCGTCGCTGGGGCGGGTAGCCGAGACTCCCGGATTTCGCCGCGAGGAAAAAACCTGGGCGCCCGCCTGCTCGAGGCGTAGGTTCGTTGGCACATGAGAAGGGAGGTGATCCGAGTAGTGATTTCACATCGGACCCATGAGGTGGTCGCGCGCTAGTCGCGTGACGCGTAAGCGTTTCGCGCCCGCACAGGTCGGACGGCTCAGCACGGGGCCTACCTGATCCGTGCAGGCGCAACGGGACATGGTGGCGAGTACTTCGCGACCACCGGAGCCCGCGGGTGCCGTGCCTCGTCCAGCACGGCTGACGAAAGTCGCCCCGCGGGCTTTTCCGCGCCTTCGTAAGGTTCACCCCGCCACGCCCGGCTCGGTGGCGTTCTGCCGATTACGGTGTGGGAATGACCTCCGCGTCACCGGGCCGGCTGGTCGTCCTCACCGGGGCTGATGGTCGCCTGGGATCCAGGCTCGCCTTCCGCGTGGCAGCGGCGGGTGGTCATCAGCGCCTGCTGATCACCGGCCAGGGCGTGGTGCCCCGGCTGCCCGGTGGCGCGTCGCTGCCGGAGACGGAGATCGTGGTCGTCCCGTCCGAGCCGGGTCCCAGGGCCCTGACCAGCGCGTTCGGCGGCGCCTATGCCGTGTTCCTGGTGCCTGGCAAGGAGCGTCCTGGGCGGCTGGCCAAACATCGCGCGGTCATCGACGCAGCGGTGCTCGCCGGCGTGCGGCACGTCGTCTACGTCTCGTCGGTAGGCGCGGGGCCTGACGCCGTGGCGTCCGCCGCCCGCGACGACTGGCTCACCGAGGAGTACCTGCGGGGAACCGACCTGACGTGGACGATGCTGCGGATCGCGATGTTCCACCGCACCCTGACCTTCGCGGTCTACGACGAGTCCCGCGGGGCCTGGCCGGACACGGTGCTTCGTGCACCCGCCGGGGACGGCCGGGTCGCCTCGGTGTCGCACGACGACGTGGCCGACGTCGCCACCGCCGTCCTCCTGGACGAGGACCCGAACCGGCACGCGAGCCGGATCTACCACCTGACCGGGCCGGAAGCGCTGAGCCTCGACGAGGTGGCCGCGGCGCTGTCGACAGCCACGGGGCGGGCCATCCGGTACGAACCGCAGACCGTTGACCAGGCGCGCTCGCTGTTCTACCGGTCGACCGCCGCCGAGGTCGAGGACTGGATCACGCAGTGCCAGGCGATCGCGGCGGGTGTGCTCGCCGGGGTGAGCCCCGACGTCAGGCATCTCGCGGGGCGGCGGGCGCGGTCGCTCGAGGCGTGGCTCGACGACTATCCGACGGAGTGGGCGCACCTGCGGCTACCGTCGGTGAGATGACGAGCCTCTCCCCGGGTCTGGACGACGGAACGACGCCGGAGCCCGCGTGGGAGCCCGATGTGCTGCCGGGCTTCGAACGCCTGACGCTGCCCCTCCAACCTGACGAGGACGAGCCCGAGGTCGTGGCAACTCTGGTGCGGCGCGCCCGGTCCGCGCAGGACGAGCCCTCGGCGGATCGGCCCGACGACGCCGGGCCGCGCCGGGGCATGCGCCGGGTGGGCGCCGAGAACCCGCAGGTGGCGCGCCTCTGGGACGAGCTGTCGGAGCTGGGGCGGCGGCTGCACCTGCGGGGGGCGGCGCGCCGGCACCCCGATGCGGTGGACGACGAGGCGGAGCACGGCGAGCCACGCACCGCCGTGCCCGACGCAGGGGTCGACCTGCTGTACGTGCACGGCTGGCTCGACTACTTCTTCCAGACCCACCTCGCGGACTTCTGGGAGTCGCAAGGTGTGCGGTTCCATGCCCTCGACCTGCGACGTTACGGCCGGAGTCTGCGCGAGGGCCAGACCCCGGGATACATCCGCAGCCTCGCCACCTACGACGAGGAGATCGAGGCCGCCCTCACTGCCATGGGGCACGGTCGCGACGCCGCGACCGAGCGCAGGCTCGTGCTCATGGGCCACTCCACCGGCGGTCTCATCGTCAGCCTGTGGACGGCGCGCAACCAGGGACGCGTGGCGGCGCTCGTGCTGAACTCGCCGTGGCTGGAGTTCCAGCCCCGCGAGGCGGTGCGCAAGATCATGGAGCCGGGCATCCGGGTGCAGTCGGCGCTCGTGCCGCGCAGCCAGCTCGTCAACCTGGATCGTGGCCTGTACGCGCGCTCGATCTCGTCGCGGTTCGACGGCGAGTGGGACTACGACGTCGCCTGGCGCCCCGATGCCGGGTGGCGCGCCACGCCGGGCTGGCTCGCGGCGATCTTTCGTGGCCAGGACCAGGTGGCGCGCGGGCTCGGTATCGAGGTGCCCGTGCTGGTGCTGCTCAGCACGCGCAGCACCATCCCGACCCGGTGGAGCGAGGACATGAAGAGCACCGACTCGGTGCTGGACGTCGTGGGGATCGCCCGCCGGGTGCCCGACGTCGGTTCGCTCACCACGCTGGTGCGCATCGCCGGTGGCCTGCACGACGTGACCCTCTCCGCGCAGCCCGCACGCGAGCACGTGTGGCGCGAGACGGGTCGCTGGTTTCGTGGTTACGTACTCGGCCAGGCGTAGCGCCGAGCCGCCTGATTCCTCGGTTCTGCGGCACCTGGCGACCAATGGGTCATGGTGAGATCCTGGAATGGAGGTGCCCACGCCGACGTCGGGCACGAGGGGCGATGCGCCATGACAACGCACCAGGAGACCCACCCCCGGGCGCGCCGGGGCGGGCCGTTTCTCGCTCGCAGCGAGACCACCGCTGGGATCACTGCGTTCATCCTCGGGATGCTGATCTCGCAGGGAACCGCCGAGGGGGTGACGATCGCGGGCTGTCTCGCCATGGCTGCCGGAGCACTGTTCGGCCGGTTCGGTGCCGGCTGGGGCCGCCTGGCCGTGGCAGCGGGACTGGGGTTCACGCTCGGTTCCGTGCCCTACTGGCTGATGACCGCCGTGGTCATCGTGACCGCGTACGGGTTCTGACCCGCGGCGGTCCCGTCACCAGAACCTCCACCACGGCCGTTCCGCCGAAGTCGCCGGCTCACGTCGCGTAGCCGGCGTCGGGCCGACGCCTGCCTCCCGCCGGGCCGCCCTTCGCTCCGCTCGGCGGGCCCGCCAGCTGCGCACCTCCTCGTCGACATCGCGGGTGCGCGTGACGATCGGGGGGCCGCCCTGGAGCTGACGCCGGGCATCGACCACGCGGGCGTTGAAGTCCGTGACGATCTCCCGGACGCGCTCCTCCATGGCCTCGAGGTCGAGCTTGCCGTCCAGCTCGGCGTCGTCCTTGCGAAGCTGGGCCGAGGGCAGGACGCCGGTGATGTTCTCGCGCTCGATCAGGCCCTTGACCCACCAGTCGGGGTCGTGCGTGCCGGTCAGGCCAGGGATCGGCTTGCCCTGCAGCGGCAGGTCGTCGAACTCGCCGCGGCGCATCGCCTGGTCGACGACCGTGTCGACGTAGCGGGACCGCTCCTCGGTGCTCATGCCGCCGGTCGAGGGCTGGACGGTGACGTCCTCGGTCTCCGGATCGTCCGGCTCGGCGCCCTGCGTGGCGCCGTCCTCATCGGCCTCCCGGTCCACGCGATACTGCGCGGCCCGGCGGAGCGGGTCGTTGTCTGCGTCGTCGCGCGGTCCCTGCGCCATGGAGCCATGTTACGACTTTCACAAGCGGCCCGGAAGGGCGGTTGGCGCGGTCCCCGCCGGATGCGGGCATGATGGCCGCATGAAGGTCTCTCGCCGGTCTCTCGTGCCCCCGTTCGCCGTCATGGAGGTGCTCGCCGCCGCGAACGCACGCCGCGCCACCGGGGCGGACGTGCTCAACCTCTGCGCGGGCGAGCCGTCGACCGGCGCATCCGACGTCGTCCGCGAGCGAGCGATCGCGCTCCTCCGCGACGGCACCCTCGGCTACACCGAGGCGATGGGTGTTCCCGCGCTGCGCGCAGAGATCGCCGGCCACTACAAGCGCTGGTACGACGTCGACGTCGACCCAGCGCGGATCGCCGTCACGACGGGGTCGAGCGGCGGGTTCGTGCTCGCCTTTCTCGCGTCGTTCGACGTCGGCGACCGGGTGGCCCTCGCCCGGCCCGGCTACCCGGCCTACAAGAACATCCTGTCGGCGCTGGGCTGCGAGGTCGTGGAGCTCGACTGCGGCCCGGAGACCCGCTACCAGCCCACGGTGTCCCAGCTCAACGAGGCGTACTACGGGGGAGGGCTCGACGGCGTCATGGTCGCCTCGCCCGCGAACCCGACCGGCACGATGATCACGCCGGCTGAGCTGGCCGCGATCGCGGCGTGGTGCGCCGACCACGACGTGCGCCTGATCAGCGACGAGATCTACCACGGCATCGCCTACTCGGACGAGGTGGCGCAGGCGACGGCGGCGACGTTCACCGACCAGGGCGCGGTGGTCGTGAACTCGTTCTCGAAGTACTGGGCGATGACCGGCTGGCGGCTCGGCTGGCTCGTGCTGCCGGACGAGCTGGCCGCGCCGGTCGATGCCCTCGCCGGCAACGTGGCGCTCTCGCCGCCCGCGCTCGCGCAGCTGGCAGGCATCGCAGCGTTCACGCCCGAGGGCTACGCGGCGGCGGCGGAGAACGTGGCACGGTACGCGGCGTCGCGCACCCTGCTCCTGGAGCGGCTGGACGAGCTCGGCTGGCGCCCCGTCGCGCCGGCCGATGGTGCGTTCTACCTGTACGGGAACATCTCGGCGTTCGGCCTGGACTCCGTCACCTACTGCGCGCGACTGCTCGCCGAGGCTGACGTCGCGATCACTCCCGGCACGGACTTCGACGGAGTGCACGGGCACGAATGGGTGCGCTTGTCGTTCGCGTCCTCCCTGGAAACGGTGTCGCGTGCCGTCGACCGCATAGTGGCCTGGCACGCGACGCTCTGACCGGGCGCGCGTGGGCGCTGGTGCGCCCTGTCAGCTGCGGCGGCGCAGCACCTCGGGCAGCACCACCCACACGACGGCCAGCAGCACGAGCACGCACGAGCTGACCACTATCCCCTCGACCCGCCCCACCACGACGTCGAAGACGAGCAGCGTCGCGCCCGTGATCACCAGCCCGAGCACCCCGAGGGCCACGCGGGTCAGCCGGTCGCCGATGGTGACGATGTGGGCCTTCATCTGCTTGCGGAACAGGGACCGGTGCACGCTCACCGGCGCCACGATGAGGGCGGTGGCCGTCACCGAGGTCACGACCAGAACCAGGTAGACGGTGCGCTGGTAGGTGTCGAGATCGGCGAACCGCGCCTGGAACGGCAGCGTGAGCAGAAATCCCGTGAGGATCTGGACACCGGTCTGCATGACACGGAGCTCCTGGAGGAGCTCGTTCCAGTTGCGGTCGGCACGTTCGGCGGGTGATTCGCTGCGTCCATCGGTCTCCACGGTCCCATTGTGGCGCGATTCGGACGGTCCGGGCGGTCGGAGCAAAATTCACCCGCTCGGATCACCGTCTCCCGTGGCCCGCCCCCTGCGACCGGGGGAACATGCCGCTGGGGCGGGACGCGTCCGCGTCCCCGCGACGAGGGGGCTGCAGTGATGAGATCGATCATGCGAATGCCGCTGAGCATGGCGCTCGGCGCGACACTGATGGTGACGGGCGTGGCCGCGACTCCGAGTGTCGCCGCCGAGCCGGGTTCAGCGAGCTCGGTGGGTTCGCCGGGTTCGGCAGCGATGACCAAGCGGGTCGACGACGTCGTCGTGACCGCGAAGATCTCGCTCCCGCCCGGGTCGGACGTGCAGGGGTCCATCGCCGGCACACTCAGCATCACGCACAACGGGACGTCCGCCGCGATGCGGTCCGGGCGCATGACGATGGTCGACCCGGAGGGCCGCGACCTCGTGGGCGCGCAGTTCGCCGCGTCCGGTACGGCCAACACCTGGACCTCGACCGTGCCGCTGTCCGCGGACGCCGTACCGGGCGTCTATCAGGTCAGCGTGGACGCGGAGCTCGCCATCACCACCGACGACGGCGTCGTCAACGTGCCGATCCGCACGGCGAACCCTGTCCTGGTGCCGTTCCGGGCAAAGCGGAGCATCCCCATGATCTGGACGTCGCCGTCGAGCGCTCCGGCCGGCTCGACCATCTCGGTCTCCGGCGCCGCGAACATGAGGAACCTCGGGTCGGGCGACTACGCGCCGGCGACGGGACAGCAGGTCAAGGTCTACTTCGACCCAACGGGCGACGCGCCGGAGGCACTCCGGGCCACCCTCACGACGGACGACCGCGGCTACTTCACGACCCGGCAGAAGGCCGGTGCGTCCGGGAAGTGGCGGGCGGAGATGCCGATGACCGACACGGGCGCTCGCACGGCGTGGACGATCACCTCCGCGGAGCGCGAGCGCAAGACCCGGCTGCGGCAGGGTTCGGTCAGCGCTACCCAGAACGGCTTCACGGCGGGCGACCACCTGATGACGCACGACGTGGTGGTCGGCCTGGCCCCGGTGCAGCGCCGGGTCGACGTCGGCAGCCTCGGTTTCGCCATCGGGGGGAAGTCCGGCTGGGTCAGCGCGGAGAGCCGGCGCGGTGAGGGCAGCTTCCCGGACGGGTTCCAGGTGCAGAAGGAGCTGGTGCACTCCGGGGTCGGCACGAGCCACGTGACCCTCACCTTCAACCCGACGCTTCCGGCCGGCGTCTACGACATCGGCATCCGGGACGCGATGAAGGCCTGCTCCGCACCGGACTGGGAGGAGAACGACGCCGCCAGTGGTGCGAGCAACTGCACGCACGACGTGCTCGTTCAGGACCCCACGGTCACGGCCATCGTGGTGAAGCGCGCCAGCACCACCACCGTCTCGGCGTCCGAGACTTCGATCCCTGACGCGGGAACCATCAGGCTGCGCGGTGAGGTGCGGAAGGTGCAGCTCGTGAGCGGGGGCGGAGCCCAGGACCGGCCCGCACCGAACACCGACGTCAAGCTGTACTTCGACCCGGCGGGTACGGCGGCGCCCGTCTACAAGAAGACGGTGACCACCGGTGCGGAGGGTACGTACTCGACGCGGGTCGTGACGAACAGCTCGGGCCGGTGGATCGCCAAGTACACGGGCACGAGGCTGCAGGCGCCGTCGCGGGACGCGGTGCGCGTCACGGTCGGCTAGCTCGGTGAGCCGGCCGGCCAGCGAGCCGGCGAACGAAGGTCCGCCTCCACCATGCGGTTCCGCATGCTTTCTCACGAGGATGCATGCTGAACCGCATGGTCGAGGTGGACCTTTCTGCGTGTCCTCAGTCATAGGTGGGGAGCTTGGCGTTGTCCGGGACGGACACGCGCGGCGCGCCAGGCATCAAGCTCGCCGATGACCCGGGGTCCGCCGGAACGTCAGGCTGGGTCTGGTCAAGCCCCACCAGCTCCCGCAGCTGTGCGCCACCCGGAACTGCGAGCTCGCCCATCCCGGGTACGGGCACCGGTCCCGCGAGAGCCAGCGAGAACGCCACGGCGACCGCCGTCGTGCAGGCTCCGGCGGCCTGCCAGGACCGCCGACGTCGCAGCGCGCGCCGGCTCCCGGCCAGTACCTCGTCCGCGTCGAACCGATGTTCCTCGACCGTGTCGGCCCCTGACCTCAGGCGGGCCAGGACGCCTGTGTCGTCGATGCTCATCGCGCACCCTCCTCGAAGATGTCGCGCAGGCGGGCGATCCCGCGCGCGTTGGCGGACTTGACGGTCCCCAGGGCGATCCCGAGCTCGCGGGCGGTCTGTTCCTCGGAGAGGTCGAGCAGGTGGCGCAGCACCACCACCCGGCGCTGCGTGAGGGGCAGCAGGGACAGCGCGCGCATCACCTCGTCACGCACGGCGACGCCGTCGGCGGGTCCCGTGACCGACCCGGTGGGGACCGCGTCGGACACCACCTCGTGGCGGGTTCGGCGCCAGCCGTCGATGCGCAGGTTGAGCAGGATCCGGCGAGCGTAGGCGCGAGGCTCACGGTCGCGGGCCTTGTGCCAGGACCGGTAGGAGCGCTCGAAGGTCGCCTGCACCAGCTCCTCGGCCCGGTGCGGGTCACCGGACAGGAGGAGAGCCGTCTTGTAGAGATACGGTCCGGCGTCGTGCACGAACGCCGTGAACTCCTGGTCCTTGGTCCGGGCCACAACGACACGGACCAGCGGGTCGTCGCTCACCTCGGCGGACACGGTCGCGCGCTCTCCCTCGTCATGTCCCCCACCACGCGGGGGACTGCGAGAAAGGTTCCACGTCGGGGGAAGCAATCCGAATCCGCAGGTGAAGGGCTCGAACAACGCGATTGACCGCACCGGTGGACGGGGCTAACCTCAAAGTTGACCAGATGGACGAATCTGGTCACCTGTTCACGAGAGCCGGACGGAGGCGACACATGAGCGCAGACATCACCCGCCGGCACGGGACCACCCGACGCCGGATCGAGCGTGCCGAGCGGATCCTCGACGCCGCGAGCGAACTCGTCCTGCGCTGGGGCTACGACAAGATGACGATCGACGACGTCGCCCGCCGCGCCGGTGTCGCGAAGGGGACCATCTACCTGCACTGGAGCAGCCGGGAAGAGCTGTTCGCCGCGCTCCTGCGGTGGGACCGCGCGGACATGGTCAGCGCGGTGCGCCGCCAGCTCCGGGAGGATCCGGCCGCGGCGACCCTCCCGGGGCTGTTCAGCCACCTCGCACGTGAGATCGACCGGCGCCCGCTGATCCAGGCGGCGCTGACGCAGGACTCCGAGGTGCTGGGCAAGCTCGTGCAACGCAAACGGACCAGCGGTACCGCCGGCGAGATCGTCGAGCCGTTCCAGAAGTACCTGGACCGGCTCCGCGAGCACGGGATGGCGCGTGCCGACCTGTCCGCACAGGACCACCTGACCCTCCTCGCCACCGTCCTGTACGGGTCGGTCGCGGCCACGCGGATGCTGCCGCAGGCCTTCCGGGTCCCGGACGGGCGCCAGGGCGAGCTGCTCGACGACGCGTTCGAGCGTCTCCTCGTGACGGACCGGACGCCGTCGGCGGCGGCGCTCGCCGCCTGCGCCACCGCGACCTACGAGTACGTCGACCACGCCTACGAGATCGCGCGGGCCAAGCTGCGCGAGTCGCTCGGCGACGACCTCCGGCCGGAGAAGGACGAACCCCATGACCACTGAGATCGATCAGCCGTTCGTGCTGGACCTCGCGGACCCGGCGGCGGTCCGGTTGGAGCTGACCGGAGGCAAGGGCTCGTCCCTGGCCCGGTTGGCAGCCGCGGGTCTGCCGGTCCCTGGCGGCTTCCACGTCAGCACGGGCGCGTACCGGGCGGCGGTCGTGGGCGCCCCGCAGCGCGCGATCATCGACGCGATGGGGGCGGTGGACCCGGACCGGCCCGAGACCCACGAGGCCGCGGCGGCCCGCATCGCCGAGGTGTTCGCAGCCCTGGAGGTCCCGGCAGCGGTGGCCGACGCCGTCCGGGCCGGGTACTCGCGGCTGCGCACCGCCGGCGATCCGGCCGACGCGCCGGTCGCCGTGCGGTCCTCTGCCACCGCCGAGGACCTGCCCGGAATGTCGTTCGCCGGCCAGCAGGACTCCTTCCTCAACATCCGTGGCGCGGACGCCCTGCTGCGCGCCGTCCGGGACTGCTGGGGATCCCTGTGGACGGCGCGTGCCATCGGCTACCGGGCCAGGCACGGCATCCCCGCCTCCGACGTGACCCTCGCCGTGGTGGTCCAGCACCTCGTCGACGCCGACGCCGCGGGCATCCTGTTCACGGTCGACCCGATGACCGGCTCCCGCGACCGGGTGCTCATCAACGCGGCGTGGGGGCTGGGGGAGGCCGTCGTCGGCGGGCAGGTCACGCCGGACACCTACCTGGTGGCCCGCGTCGGCGGCGCGGTCGAGGCCGGCGTGAGCACCAAGGAGGTGCGGACCGTGCGGACGGCTGACGGCACCCGGAACGAACCCGTGCCCCCCGAGCTGCGGGACCGCCCGGCGCTCACCGACGAGCAGGCAGCCCGGCTCGCGACGCTCGGGACCCGCATCGAGGAGCTGTACGCGGTGGCCATGGACGTCGAGTGGGCGCTGCGCGACGGGTCACCGTTCATCCTCCAGGCACGGCCCGTCACGGGCGCCGCCGGACGGCATGCCGTCACCGAGGTATGGAACGACAGCCTGCGCGGCGACTACCTGTGGACGAACGCCAACCTCGGCGAGGCGCTGCCGAGCGTGATGACGCCGCTGACCTGGTCGCTCGTGCAGATCTTCATGGCCAATGCCATGGCATCGGCCGAGCTCGGACACCCGGTGTACGGCACCATCGGCGGCCGCTTCTACATGAACCTCAGCGTGACGGAGACGGTCGGCCGCGCCCTCGGCATGACCAAGCTGTCGGACGCCGCGCAGCGCGAGGTCTTCGGTCAGCTCCCCGGCCACGTCGACATCCCCGTCATCCCGATCGGGCGGTGGGCGCTGATCAAGATGCTCGTCCCGGCGGTCCGGGCCAATCAGAAGGCGCTCGCCGCCGACCTGCGGGCCCTGCCGGGCTACCTGGCGACGGCCGAGCGGCGCGGCACCGAGCTGCGCGAGCGCGTTGCCCGTATCGACGACGTGGGAGAGCTGGCCGCCTTCTGGCGCGAGGAGCTCGCCCCGTACCTGGTGGAGAGCTCCCGGATGCTGCGCGGCGCCGGCAAGCAGGACGGCAACGCGTTGCTCAAGCTCCGCCGCGACCTGCGGGAGAAGCTCGGCGACGCCGATGCCGAGGCGCTGACGTCGGGTCTGTCCGCCGGGGGCCAGGGTCTCGCCAGCATGGGGCCGCTGGTCGGCCTGCGTGAGGTGGCGCGCGGCAACATCGACCGCGAGACCTACGTGCGCCGGTACGGGCATCGCTGCGCGGACGAGTTCGAGGTCTCGGAACCCCGCCCCGCCGAGCAGCCGGGCTGGCTGGACCGGCAGCTCGCCGGCCTGACCGAGACGGACGTCGACACCCTGCTGGCGCGGCAGGACGAGGTCCGGGCTGCCGCATGGGCGCGCCTCGACGAGCGGTCACCGCGCAAGGCGGCGGCGCTGCGGCGTCGGCTCGCCCGCTGGTCCACGACCGCGCGCGACCGCGAGAGCGCACGGTCCGAGGTGGTCCGTACGTTCTGGGCGCTGCGTACCTTCGCGCTGCGGGCCGGCGAGCTCACCGGTCTGGGCGACGATGTCGTCTACCTGGACAGCGACGAGCTGGTCGGCGTGCTTGGCGGGGCCGAGGTGCCGCGCGGGCGCATCGCGATCCGGCGTGCGACCTACGAGCAGTACCGCGACCTGCCCGCCTACCCGGCGGTGATCCGCGGCCGGTTCGACCCGGTCCGGTGGGCGTCGGACCCCGCGCGCCGCACCGACGTGTTCGACGAGCACGGCCTTGCGGTCGAGGCCGGCGACGAGGTCCGCGGCTTCCCGGGTGCGGCGGGAGTGGTCGAGGGCGTCGCACGCGTGGTGCGCACGGTGGACGACGGCGACGCGTTGCGGCCCGGCGAGGTGCTGGTCACCTCGATCACCAACGTGGGCTGGACCCCGCTCTTCCCGCGCGCGGCCGCCGTCGTGACGGACGTGGGCGCGCCGCTGTCGCATGCCGCGATCGTCGCTCGTGAGCTGGGCATCCCCGCGGTGGTGGGGTGCGGTAACGCGACGATGCGGTTGCGCACGGGCGACCTGCTCCGGGTCGACGGCGCGCACGGGACCGTGGAGGTCCTGGAGCCGGCGGGCGCCGGGAACGGCTGAGCGTCCGGCGGCCCCGCCGTCAGAACACCGGCTTGCCGCCGGTCACACCGAGCACCGTCCCGGAGACGTACGACGCCGTCACGGGGGAGGCGAGGAACACGAACGCCGGGGCTACCTCGGCGGGCTGCCCCGCGCGGCCCAAGGGCGTGTTCGAGCCGAACGACGCGACCTTCTCCTCCGGCTGGGTGGCCGGCTGCAACGGCGTCCAGATCGGGCCGGGAGCCACGGCGTTCACCCGGATCCCACGGGGTCCCAGCTCAGCGGCGAGGTTCACCGTGATGTTGTTGATGGCAGCCTTCGTCGACGCGTAGTCCAGGAGCGAGCTCGACGGCTGGTACGCCTGGATCGAGGAGTTGTTGATGATGGCAGCGCCCTCGCCGAGGTGCGAGAGCGCGGACTGGGTCACCCAGAACAGCGCGTACAGGTTGGTCTTGAGCACGCGGTCCAGCTCGTCGGTCGTGAAGTCCTCGATGGATCCTCGGCGTGCCATCTGATAGCCCGCGTTGTTCACCAGCACATCGAGGCCGCCCAGCTCACCGGCGGCCCGGTGGACGACGCCGCGCGCGGTCGCCTCGTCCCTGAGGTCCCCGGGGAGCAGCGCACACTTACGGCCCGCCTTGCGGACCCACTCCGCGGTCGCCCTCGCGTCCTTCTCCTCCTCGGGGAGGTAGGAGATGGCGACGTCGGCACCCTCGCGGGCGAAGGCGATGGCCACCGCGCGTCCGATGCCGGAGTCACCGCCGGTGACCAGGGTCTTGTAGCCGACGAGCTTCTCGCTGCCGACGTAGCTGGCCTCGCCGTGATCCGGAGTCGGGGTCATCTGATCGGTCGCTCCGGGCGGGTCCTGCTGCTGCGGTGGGAACGGCTGGTCCTGGCTCATCTTGTCCTCCATCGTCGTGTGGCGTGTCCGACCGACGTGGTGGCCTCTCCTCGACCCTCGAAAAACACGCTAGCCCGAGCGCTGACGTGTCGCATATCCCGTACTGTCGGAGCAGCGGTTCTGTGTCAGTCCTGGAAGGAGCGTCGTGACCTCCCCAACAACCCCCAGCGAGCCCCCGCTCGACGAAACGCTCGAGGAAGTGCTCGCCGGAGGCGCCCGGCCGCCCGTCGGGCGGTATCGGCTCGACCTGGCCACGGGTCAGTGGGCATGGTCGGACGAGGTCTACGTGATGCACGGGTTCGACCCGGGTCAGATCGTGCCGACCACACCGCTCATGCTGTCCCACAAGCACCCCGACGACCGGGCGCGGGTCGACGGGCTCCTACGCCGTGCCGCCGAGACCGGGCAGCCGTTCAGCTCGGTGCACCGGATCCGCGACGCCCAGGGGAAGACGCGCACGCTGGCCGTCACGGGCCAAGGACGGCGCGATCCTGCGACCGGCCGGGTGACCGAGCTGTTCGGCTACTTCATCGACGTCACCGAGTCCCAGCGGGAGGCGGCCGCACGCGATGCGACGGCCTCGATCCAGGCGTCGGCGGAGCGACGAGCGGTGATCGAGCAGGCCAAGGGCCTGCTCATGGTGGTCTACGGCACCGAGGAGGAGCCGGCGTTCGAACTGCTTCGGCAGGCCTCGAACCTGGCCAACATCCCGGTCCGGGACATCGCCCAGACGCTCGTGCACCTGTTCGCCGGGCCGGGAGTCACGGTGTTCCCGACGCGCGAGGCGATCGACGAGTTCCTCGACAACCCGGTCCCACCGGACGACGCCTGAGCTGCTGGGCCGGACCAGCGCGCCGCACGTCACCCGTGCGGTCGCGGCCCCGGCCGCATCGGGCGCAAGATCAGCACGTGCGCATCGCCACGTTCAACGTCCAGCACGGCCTCGGCCCCGACGGCCGCGTCGACAACCGCCGCCTGGCCGACGCCGTCACGGCGCTCGACGCCGACGTCGTCGGGCTGCAGGAGGTCGACCGCGGGCAGGCACGGTCCGGGGAAGCGGACCAGGCGCGGCTCTGCGCCGAGGCGATGGGCGCGGCCGACCACCGCTTCCAGCCGGCGCTCGCTGGTCCGTTCCGCTACCCCGGCGTCCGACGTCGCGCCCGCCGGGGGGAACGTCCCGGCGCTCCCGGCTACGGCATAGCCCTGCTCTCCCGCTATCCCGTGCGGAGCTGGCACACGGTGCTGCTGCCGCCCGCCACCCCGTGGGTCTGGGGCCGGGTCCAGCTCGGCACGGACGAGCCGCGCGTGGCGCTCGCGGCACAGGTCGATGCGCCGACGGGCCCGCTCACCGTCGTGTGCACCCACCTCAGCGTCTACCGGTTCCCCGCAGCGACCCGCGTGGCGGGCCTGGCTCGGCGGGCCGCCGGCTACCGCAGCGGCACGCCGGGGGAACGGCACGCGGAACGGCAGGTGGACCACCTGCGGCGTCGGCTCGCGGGACTGCCCCGGCCGCTGGTCCTGCTGGGCGACTTCAACCTGCGCGGTTCTGTGCCGGCCGGCCGCACCGGATGGCGCCCCCTCGCGACCGGGAACACCTTTCCCCGGCACGACCCGCGGTTCCAGATCGACCACATCCTGTGGGACGGCGGCGCGGCACCCGACGCCGAGGGCCGATCGGTCGACACAGGAGTCTCGGACCACCGGGCTCTGGTCGTGGACCTGACGGTCGCCCGGCCAGCGAGGTAGCGAGCTCTGGCCGTCAGGCGACGAAGATGCAGAACGTGTGACCCATGGGGTCCGCCAGGGCGTAGAGCGGCTCCTCCGGGTCGTCGGAGCGGTCGAGGCGCAGGGTCGCACCGAGTGCCAAGGCGCGGTCCCGGGCCTCCCTGAGCGCGGCGACGTCGGGCACCGTGGTGTCGAGATGTAGCTGTTGCGGCACACCGGGCTCCGGCCAGGTCGATCTCGGGAGCTCGTCGACCTGCTGGAACGCGAGGGGTACGCCACCGTCGTTCTGGAGAACCAGCCAGTCGCTCCCGTTCGGGTCAGCCTCGCCGTTCGGCGGCGGTTCGTCACCGGGGCGGTAGGTGAGCCCGAACAGCTCCCGATAGAACTCGGCCAGGGCACGAGCGTCCGTGGTGTCGAGCACGACCTGTCGGATGCGCGGAGTCATCAGTACAGCCCACCACGTTCCGAGCCGGGTGCCAACGGAACCCGGCGCCGAAACGACCATGCACCTGCTGCCGGGCCGGGGCGTCGGCTGGCAGCAGGTGCATGGTCATTCTGGCGGAGCGGGTCAGGCTGCCTCGGCGTAGGCCCGGTGGGCTACGGCGACCGGCTGCGCGACCGGCTCCGCGACGGCGACCGGCGTTGGCGCGTCCTGTGCGGCGTCCTCGACGACAGCCAGCACCGGTGCGTCCTTCGACCGGCGGAGCCGGCCGCGGACCACGGTGAAGACCGCGTTCGCGCCGATCACGATCACCACGGTGTTCGAAGCGGCGGACGGCCAAGCGCCATTGGCCCCGGCCACGGTCATCAGGATGGTCGCCGCCAGCACGTTGGTGCCCTGGAACGCGAGGGAATCGGCGCTCCAGCGACCCCGGCTGACCATGGCATACGCCACGATTCCGGCGAGGGCGCCGAACCAGCCGAGGACGGTGATGACCATCATGAAGGTCATGGCAATACTCCTGGGGAAAAGACGGATCGAAACGATTCGAGGATGCGGTGGAGACCAGATCGGAATCCATGTGGGGGTATGGGCGTCAGGTCGGGAGAGTTCGCTCCGGCCGCCGCCAAAGTCAAGCATGAGGCAGAAACGCGTTCAGCACAATCGAATGTTTGTGACTCCGGCATGTAGCATTGCTACATGCCCACCGATCCGCGCAGACTCGCTTTTCTCCTCGCCGTACACCGCGCCGGCGGAGTGCTCGCAGCGGCTGATCTACTGCATGTGACGCCCTCGGCCGTCTCGCAGCAGATCGCTCGCCTGGAGGCCGAGGAGGGCATCGACGTGCTGGACCGCGGTCCTCGCGGAGTGACCCTCACGCCGGCCGGGCGGGTGCTCGCCGACGCGGCCGAGAGCATCGAGTCGGAGCTGGTCCAGGCGCGTCAGGCCGTGGCCGCCCTGGGCGGTGAACTCACGGGGCGGGTTTCGGTCGGGTCGATCCAGACCGCCATCCGTACGGTCGTGGCGCCGATGCTCGTCTCGCTCGCCGAGCGGCACCCACACATCGAGGTGGACGTGCAGGAGTACGACCCGCCGGAGGCGATCCGTCGCCTGCGGGCCGGTGACCTGGACGCGATAGTGCTGGAGCGCGACGTCGAGGTCGACGCCCCGGCTCCGCGCGGCGCCCACGACGTCCCGCTGCTCGACGAGCCGTGGCGCATCGTGGTCCCGACGAGCCTGCCCGAGCCTGAACGCATCGACGACCTTGCCGGGCTCATGTGGGTGGGCCCGCAGGACGGCTCGGCCGCGGCTCGCGCAGTCGGTCGCCTCGCCGCTCAGCTCGGCACGGCCTTCGACATGCGCCACGCCTACAACGACTTCGACACCGCCATCTCGCTCGTCGCCGCCGGCCAGGGGATCGCGATGCTGCCGGCGCTGGCTCTGCAGCAAGACGTGCCCGACGGCGTCGCCGTCGTCGCGCTGGCCGGTCTCGGCTCGCGGCGCATGGTGGTGCGGCACCGGAAGAACCGGCACGAGCCCGGCCCGGCGGTGCGGGCGGTCGTGGACGAGATGGTGGCGGCGGCCCGCGACATCGACCTCGGATAGTCGTCGTCGAGGTCCCCGCTGGCCGTGCCGCCTCGCTCGCCCACTGGTGCATTGGCGGGAAAGGTTCCGAGGCCAATCGGTGTTGCACCGATACCGCGAAGGTCGCTGGACTGGAGGAGGTGCTGCGTCTGGAGAAGATTCTCTGGCGCGCAGGTTTCGCGGAGGTCGCGCCTAGCGACGGCCCGACCGCGATCCAGATGACTGCCGCACGAGCGCTCGGCCTCCGCATGCCTGACGCAGTTGTCCTCGCAACTGCCGATCGGCTCGGGCTCCCCCTGGCAACGTTTGATGCGCAACTTGCGGCCAAGGCGCGGGCACGTGGCCTCGTGGTGTACGGGGCAAAGGCCACGTGAGCCTCCCTGGCGGCGAAAGACGTTTCTCAGGGCCCCTCTCCTGGCCGTTACGATGTGGGCATAACTGAAGATCTTCAACGGTCCTGGTGTCGACAGCTCGATCACCAGGACCGTGCCGCCAGAACCGTGACGGGAGAGTCCGGCCCGTGCCGTCGTCGTACAGACGCTGCGAGACCCGGCGCCGAAGGAGCAATTTCCTCCCCGGGAATCTCTCAGGCCCCCGTACCGTCACAGTGAGGCAACTCTGGAAAGCGAGCCGCCGCCGCTCTGCCCCGCGCCTGTCGAAGGGTCACGAGGTGCGGAGGCTCCACCGACGGTGCAAGTCGGCGCGTCCCGATCCCCTCCCGGACCTCCGGGCAGGATCACGGCGGACCGGCAAAACTCTCAGGTAGACGCACGCCCGCGAGCGGGCAGGGCGTCCGATGACAGAGCGGGGAGGGACCGCAGTCGTCCCCACGCCCTCGGACAGCCAGGAGCCCGCCGTGAGCACGCCCCACAATCCCGACGTCTTTGCCGACCGGCATCTCGGCCCGCGCGGCCGCGAGGTCAGCACCATGCTGGACCAGCTGGGCATCGACACCATGGACACCCTCGTCGACCGGGCGGTCCCGAAGGCGATCCGCAGCCAGGCGCCGCTGAACCTGCCGGCCGCCCGCACGGAGCCCGAGGTGCTCGCCCATCTGCGTGAGCTCGCGGGGAAGAACCAGGTCAAGACGCAGTTGATCGGCCAGGGCTTCTACGGCACGCACACGCCCGCCGTCATCCGCCGCAACGTGCTCGAGTCACCCGCCTGGTACACGGCCTACACGCCGTACCAGCCGGAGATCAGCCAGGGCCGGCTCGAGGCACTCCTCAACTTCCAGACCGCTGTGGAGGACCTCACCGGGCTCGAGATCGCGAACGCCTCTCTGCTCGACGAGGCGAGCGCCGTCGCCGAGGCCGTCGCTCTGATGTGGCGCGCGTCGAAGGCCAAGGAGGGGTACGTCGTCCTGGACGCCGACCTGTTCGGCCAGTCGCTCGCCGTGGCGCAGGGCCGCGCCGAGGCGATCGGCCTCCCGGTGGTGGTGGCCGACCTCAGCGAGGGCCTCCACGCAGGTCTGCCCGCCGAGCTGCCCGCGGGTCCCTTGGTCGGCCTCGTGGTGCAGCAGGCCGGCGCGTCGGGCCGGGTGATCGACGCGCGCGGTGTGATCGCCGAGGCCAAGGAGTCCGGCGCGCTCGTCACTATCGCCACCGACCTGCTCGCCCTGACGCTCCTGGCGAGCCCGGGCGAGCTCGGCGCCGACATCTCGGTGGGCTCCGCGCAGCGCTTCGGCGTCCCCCTGTTCTACGGCGGTCCGCACGCCGCCTACATGGCGGTCAAGAAGGGCCTGGAGCGCCAGCTGCCCGGCCGCCTCGTCGGTGTCTCCATCGACGTCGACGGCGCCTCCGGCTACCGCCTGGCGCTGGCCACCCGCGAGCAGCACATCCGCCGCGAGAAGGCCACGAGCAACATCTGCACCGCCCAGGCGCTGCTGGCCATCGTCGCCAGCATGTACGCGGTCTACCACGGCCCGGAGGGCCTCAAGGCAATAGCAACCCGCGTCCACCAGCACGCGGCAGACCTGGCCGGAGCACTGACGGCGGCGGGTGTCGAGATCGAGCACGACACCTTCTTCGACACGATCCGCCTGAACGTCCCCGGCAAGGCGAAGGAGGCAGCGGCCGCGGCAGCCGAGGCGGGCTACAACCTCTACGTCCCGGACAAGAACCACATCCAGATCTCCACCGACGAGACGACGACACAGTCCGATATCGAGACGGTCGCCACCACCCTCCTCACCACCCTGGGTCTGGAGCCGAACGCAGAGGCGGGGAAGTCGGCGAATGCTCGCGCGGGAGTATCTGTTCCCGAAGTGGAGGGCGCCCTGGCGCCCGTGAACGCTCCCGCGCGAGCGTTCGCCGACTTCCCCGCCGGACTGAAGCGAGAAACGAACTACCTCACCCACCCGATCTTCCACACACACCGCTCCGAGACCAGCATGCTCCGCTACCTGCGCAAGCTCTCCGACAAGGACCTCGCGCTGGACCGCACCATGATCCCGCTGGGCTCCTGCACCATGAAGCTCAACGCCACCGCCGAGATGGAGGCCATCTCCTGGCCCGGCTTCGCGGACATCCACCCGTACGCCCCCGTCGACCAGACAGAGGGCTACACGGAGCTGGTCACCGCACTGGAGCAGCAGCTCGCCGAGATCACCGGCTACGCGGCGGTCTCGCTCCAGCCCAACGCGGGCAGCCAGGGCGAGTTCGCCGGCCTGCTCGCGATCAAGGGCTACCACGCGTCGCGCGGCGACGAGGGGCGCGACATCGTGCTGATCCCGGCGTCGGCGCACGGCACGAACGCGGCGTCGGCGGCGCTCGCGGGCCTGCGGGTGGTGGTGGTGGCGACGGCGGACGACGGCGAGATCCTGCTGGACGACCTGCGTGCCAAGCTCGAGAAGCACGGGCAGCAGGTTGCGGGGATCATGATCACCTACCCGTCCACGCACGGCGTGTACGAGGAGCACGTACGCGAGGTCTGTGACCTGGTGCACGACGCCGGCGGTCAGGTCTACATCGACGGCGCGAACCTGAACGCCCTGGTGGGCCTGGCACGGCCGGGCGAGTTCGGCGGCGATGTCTCGCACCTGAACCTGCACAAGACGTTCTGCATCCCGCACGGGGGCGGCGGCCCCGGTGTGGGGCCGGTCGCGGTGGCGGAGCACCTCGTGCCGTTCCTGCCGGGCGACCCGACGCCGGGGGTCTCGACAGGCTCGACCGCCGGGGGGACAGGCACGCCCGTGGCCTCGACGCGGTACGGCTCCGCCGGCATCCTCCCGATCTCGTACGCCTACGTGGCCCTGATGGGGCCGGACGGGCTGACCGAGGCGACCAAGGCCGCCGTCCTGACGGCGAACTACGTGGCCTCGCGCCTCGACCCGTACTTCCCCGTGCTGTACACGGGTCCGAACGGGCTGGTCGCCCACGAGTGCATCCTCGACCTCCGCAAGATCACCGCAGAGACGGGTGTGACCGCGGAGGACGTCTCGAAGCGACTCATGGACTACGGCTTCCACGCGCCGACCCTCGCGTTCCCGGTACCGGGAACGCTCATGGTGGAGCCGACGGAGTCCGAGGACCTGGCGGAGCTCGACCGGTTCATCACCGCGATGATCGCCATCCGCGGCGAGATCGACGCCGTCGCCGCGGGCCGCTGGAGCGCCGAGGACTCGCCGCTGCGCGGGGCACCGCACACGGCGGCGTCCCTCATGACAGACAAGTGGGACAAGCCGTACCCGCGCGAGCTGGCCGCGTTCCCCGTGGCGTCGCTCCGCGCGAACAAGTACTGGCCGCCGGTGCGCCGCATCGACGGGGCCAAGGGCGACCGCAACCTGGTGTGCTCCTGCCCGCCGATCGAGTCCTACGCCGAGTGAGCCGTCAGACGACCCCGCACGTGTCAGACACACAGGTCGCCCCGGTGACCTCTCCTTCTGACAACGGGCAGACGAGAGGATTTTTCGATGGGTGAGGACCGCAAGACCCCGCTCCACGAGGAGCACGTGGCGCTCGGCGCCTCGATGACGCCCTTCGGCGGCTGGCTCATGCCGCTGCGGTACACGTCCGACCTGGCCGAGCACCGAGCGGTGCGCGAGGCCGCCGGCCTGTTCGACCTGTCGCACATGGGCAACATCAAGGTGACCGGGCCCGACGCCGCCGCGTTCCTCGACCACGCGCTCGTCGGGTACATCTCCAAGGTCCGCGAGATGGGCGCGCGCTACTCGATGATCTGCGCCGAGGACGGCAGCGTGCTGGACGACCTGATCGTCTACCGCCTCGCCGCCGGAGAGTACTCGGTCATCGCGAACGCCGCCAACGCGGAGCTCGTCCTCGGGAAGCTCCAGGAGCGCACTGCCGACTTCGACGTGGTGCTCAAGGACGTGCAGGCCGGTCAGGCACTGATCGCCGTGCAGGGTCCGCGGGCCGCCGAGATCATGCTCGCCACCGCAGGCCTCGTGGAGGACGCCGAGATCTCGGGCGGCACCGCGTTCGCCGACCTGAAGTACTACGCCTGCCTGCGCATGCGCTTCGAGGGCGAGCCCGTGCTGGTGGGCCGCACGGGGTACACGGGCGAGGACGGGTTCGAGATCTGGGTCTCCGCGGACAAGGCGGTCGCGCTGTGGCGTGCGCTGCTCACCGCGGGCGAGCCTCTCGGGCTGGTCCCGGCAGGCCTCTCCGCGCGCGACTCGCTGCGCCTGGAGGCCGGCATGCCGCTCTACGGCCACGAGCTCGACACCACGACCACGCCCTTCGAGGCGGGGATGGGGCGCGTGGTGCGCCTCGACAAGGTGTCCGACGACGGCACGCCGCTCCCCTTCGTCGGCCGGGACGCCCTGGCCGCCCGCAAGGAGTCGGCGCCCGCTCGTGTGCTGGTGGGGCTGCGCGGCGAGGGCCGGCGCCCCGCTCGCGCCGACTACGACGTCGTGCGCCGGGGTGCCGGCACCGAACCGGGCACGGTCGTCGGCCGGGTGACCTCGGGCGCGCCGTCGCCCACGCTCGGCCACCCGATCGCGATGGCCTACGTGACGCCCGAGGTGTCGGCGGAGGGCTCGGAGCTCGCGGTCGACGTGCGCGGCCGGGCCGAACCGTTCGTGGTGGTGCCCATGCCGTTCTACCGTCGTCCCCAGAACTGAACCAACGGTGGCTCGGCCACCGGTATCCCCATCCGAAACGTGCAAGGAGCTGTCATGGCCGACTTTCCCGAGAACCTCAAGTACACGACCGAGCACGAATGGCTCGACGAGTCCACGCCCGCCGTCATCGGCGTGACCGACGTCGCGGCCGAAGCGCTCGGTGACGTTGTCTACCTGGAGCTCCCCGACGTCGGAGCCACCGTCGAGGCGGGCGCCGTGGTGGGCGAGATCGAGTCCACCAAGTCGGTCTCCGAGCTGTACACCCCGGTGAGCGGCACCATCACCGAGGTGAACGCCGAGGCGGTGGACAACCCCGAGCTCGTGAACCAGGACCCGTACGGCAAGGGCTGGCTCTTCAAGGTCGAGGTCACCGGCGCGGGCGAGCTGCTCACCGCGGCCCAGTACGCAGCCCACACCGGGAGCTGACCGCCGCCGTTCTCGGACCCGGCGTCGGACCGCCTCGCAGGCCGCCTCGTGCGGATCTGCGGGGCGGTTTGGTCTCGGAACGGTAACAGTAAAAAACTTCGTCCAGAACTGCGTCATGAACTCCGTGCGGGGCGCTTTATCTCGTAGCAGCAACCGTAGGTCGGAACCCCAGAACCGGCCGCTGTGTGGAGGAAACCGATCATGACTGCGATGACCCTTGACCACCGTGTACCCAGCCTCACCCGCCGCGAGCGGGTAATCCTGGCGAACCTCACTGAGGACGCCACGCTCGAGCAGATTGCTCGACGCCTGTACGTCACCCGTAACACGGTGAAGACGCAGGTTCGTAGTGTCTACCGCAAGCTCGGCGTGTCCTCACGTGCGGAGGCGATTGCCAAGGCGAACGAGTTCCAGATCGCTGACTGACACAGACAGGTCCAACGACGACGGCGCCCATCCCCAGAGGTGCCGTCGTCGTTCTGTGTCGGTCGCCGGGTGTCGGTCGCCGGGTGGAAGACTGCTCGGCATGCAGGAGACCCTCATCGACGTGGTCGCCGCGGTGATCGTGGACGACCTGGACCATCCCACCCGGCTGCTCGCCGCCCGCCGCTCGGCCCCGGCGGCGCTCGCCGGTCGGTGGGAGTTCCCGGGCGGCAAGGTGGAGCCGGGCGAGGAACATCTGGCGGCGCTGCGTCGTGAGCTCGTCGAGGAGCTCGGCGTGACGGTGGCCGTCGGTGCCGAGCTACCAGGGCCCGACGGCGGCGCGTGGCCGATCACCACCAAGCACCGGATGCGCGTGTGGTTCACGCGGTTGCGGCAGGGTGTTCCCGAACCGCTGGAGGACCACGACGAGCTGCGCTGGCTGACGGCGGCCGAGCTGGACGACGTGCCGTGGCTGGACGGTGACGTCCAGATCGTGACGGCACTGGCCCAGCGCCTCTCGCCGAGCTAGCTCTGCCTCGCCAGGCGGTCAGCGCACGCCCGTGGGAACGCCCCTGCGGTTGCGAGCCGCGGCGACCCGGTGACCGAGGGGCACGAACGCGCCGTCCATCAGCACCGGCACCACGTCTGTCACGTCCACCTCGGTGGCGATCGTGACATCGTCGGCGAACCCGGAATCGAGCAGCTCGCGACCGCTCGCGGTGCCACCGACGGAGTCCACGGTGTCCCGGGTGCCCTTCCACAGGGTGATGGTCGCCGCGGTCTCGGGGGAGAGGCTGACGGTGGGCAGCATCGCGGTGAGCCGCGCCGCGATGGCTCCGACGGCGAGGTAGTCCTCGAGGGCGGGACGCAACGTGTCGTCGGGCCAGCGCTCGCCCACGGGGACGAGCACGACGTCGTGCTTGTCGGACGCGTCCAGGTGTGCCGCGGCAAGGCCGGCCACGGCCTTCGCGTTGCGCAGGCTGCCCGCGACGATGAGGGCGCCGCGGTTGGCGATGGTGTGGCAGATCTGGGCGGCGCTGGGCGACGGGATCACGAGGCGTTCGGCGTCGAGGTCCTGCAGGGACGCAGGGGAGATGCTGATGCCGTCCTCCCACCGCGGGCCGGCGAGAGCTGCGCGCATCGTGCGCGCGAGGCGGGCCGCCCCGGCGGGGTCGTGGTACGGGAACGGATAGACCCCGGCACCCTGCTCGCACGCGACGGTGACCGTTGTGGAGAAGGTCAGCACGTCCACGACGACCACGAGCGTCGAGCGCGCATCCGTAGCGGTCAGGGCGAGCGCGCCGGAGATACCCCAGTCCGTGCGCACACGGGCGGGTCGCTGGTCGAAGGCGGGGGACGTGTTTGCCACGATCGCATCGTAGTGTCACCCGAACTCGCCCATGTTTCGCGCTCAGCGAACATCATTGCGGTTCCTTCACTATTCACACCCCCGCCGCCGGGTCATAACCTCGCCGCGCAACGCTGCCGCAGCACGCTCCCCCCGAGCCCCCAGAAGGAACAAGCATGCGACGAGTGCTGCCCACGGCGTCGGCGACGACGCTGCGCAGAACCTTGACCAACGCGCTGACCAGCGTAATCACCATGGCTCTGCTCGTTGCGCCGGCAGTCGATGCCGCTGCCGCACCGGGTCCCGGCCCCGAGGACGTACCCCGCAGCGGCACCGCGCTGACGGCTCCGACACCGTTTGCGAGAGGTCCGCTGCACACCGGCCGGGCCGTCAAAATTTCGCAAGATGTCACCCATCTCCCACTCGACGACGAAGGTAATGCCATCGTCACGCGTCGGGACGAACAGCGCATCGCACCCGGGCTGGAGCTCACGCGGTTCGCGCGGATGAGCGCGGACGGCTGGCTCAGCGGCGAGGTGCTGGTCGCGGATCTCGGCCCGTCAGGAGCCGGAGCAGCGCGGCCGGGAAAGGTGCGGGTCGGCTATGTCGGCCCCGACCACGTGGCGGGCAACGCCACCGTCTCCGAGATGGCCGCCTCCCGCGGCGCGATCGCCGCGGTGAACGGCGACTACTTCGACATCAACAACTCGGGTGCGGCGCTCGGCGCGGCCGTCGACGACGGCACGCTGCTCAAGTCCGCGTCACCCGGCCGGGAGCGCTCGGTCGTGTTCGGGTCCGCCGCTTCTTCGACGGACTCAGGGCAGCGCGGCGTGGGACGGCTCGCGCAGCTCTTTCTCGAGGGCTCCGTGAGCTGGGAGGTCTCGACAGGCTCGACCGGCGGCGGCTCGACCGGCGGCGGCTCGACGGAACAGGTGCCGGTCAGCGGCCTCAACGTGACCGCGCTGCCCGCCGGCGGTGTCGCCGTGTACGACGCCGGCTGGGGCACCTTCACCCGGACACGCCCGTTGGCCGCGGGGGAGCAGGGCGTCGAGGTGACGGTCGATGCCGAGGGAACCGTCACCGCCGTCGGCCAGCCGGGCGACGGGCAGCTGCCGGACGGGACGCGCGCCATCGTGGCGCGGCCCGGCGCCGCGGCCGAGGCGCTTGCGAGCCTGAGGCCGGGCGACCACGTCGACCTCACCTACGGCCTGCGGGAGGACGCGGGCGACGTCGCGGTCGCCATCGGCGGCGGACCTGAGGACCCGCTCCTGGAGGACGGCGAGGTCACGTCCGCCACGGGCGACCACGTCGAGCTGCGGCACCCGCGCACCGCCGTCGGCTTCGACGAGACCGGCAACCGTGCGTACTTCGTGGTGGTCGACGGCCGCCAGTCCCACAGCGCCGGCATGAACCTCTACGAGCTGGGCGAGCTCATGGCGCAGCTCGGCGCCGACGACGCGATCAACCTCGACGGCGGAGGCTCGTCCGAGATGGTCGCCCGCATGCCCGGCGACACGAACACCACGATCCTGAACAGCCCGTCCGACGGCTACGAGCGCTCCGACGCGAACGGCCTCGGCCTGTTCGTGCCGGCCGGATCGGGCCGCGTCGCGGCGTTCGACGTACGGACCACGGTCCCCGCGGCCGACGCCGACCGGGTCTTCCCCAGTCTGCACCGCACCCTGGTCGGCAAGGGGTACGACGACGCCATGGGCCCGGTCGACGCCGGGCCGTCCTCGTGGCGCACGCGCAACGGGTCGGTCGCGTCGGTGCGTGACGGTGTGGTGACCGGCCGGAAGCCCGGCAGCACGGTCGTCACGGCCGCCTCCCTCGGCCGTTCCGGCCTCGCCACCGGCACCACGGAGATCGAGGTGCTCGGAGAACTGGTCCGGACCGGCGTGGAGACCCCGGTCATCGCGCTGGACGACGCCGAGGCGACCGCGCCGCTGGTGCTGACCGGCTACGACGCCCGGGGCTTCGCCGCGCCGATCGAGGCGCGAGACGTCACGGTCTCGGTGGCCGAGCCTGCTGAGACCCCCGTTGCCGAGCTCGTGCCCGTGGCCGACGGGTCCTTCGAGGTCCGCGCGCTCGCGCCGGTCGGCGGCACCACCTTCGAGCTGTCGGTGGCAGGCCCGGACGGAGAGGACCTGACGACCGAGGTCGCGGTGACCGTCAGCCTGGAGGAGGACGTGGTCGCGGACTTCGCCGACGCCGCCTCCTGGACGTCGGCGCACGCCCGAGCACCCGGCGGCTCGGTGACCCCGGTCGACGGGTACGACGGTGCGGCCGGCCTGCGGATGACGTACGACTTCACGCAGTCCACGGCGACGCGCGGCCAGTACGCGGTGCTGCCGGAGACCGGGGCGGGCGGACGTGAGCTGCCCGGCTCACCCCGCGCGGTCAGCATGTGGGTGGACGGCGACGGCAACGGGGCCTGGCTGCGGCTGCAGGTGCGCCAGGGCGACGGTGTGGTCACGCAGCTCGACGGTCCGGAGGTCACCTGGACCGGATGGCGCCAGGTCACCTTCCCGGTGCCCGACGGCGTCGCGTTCCCCCTGCGGCTGCAGCGGATCCGCGCCCTGGAGACGACGGCGGGCGAGCAGTACTCCGGCGGCCTGAGGTTCTCCCGGGTCGCCGCGCAGGTCCCGCCCGCCGTGGACGCCCCGGAGACACCCCGGGTCGAGGACCCGACGGTGGCCGCCGACGGCGCCACCGATGGGGCCCCGCTGCGGGTGGCTGTGCTGTCGGACGCCCAGTTCGTGGCACGCGACCCCGAGTCCGGGGCGGTGGCCGGCGCACGCGACGCCCTTCGCGAGATCGTCGCCGACGACCCGGACCTCCTGGTCATCAACGGCGACCTGGTCGACGAGGCCGCGCCGGAGGACTTCGACCTCGCCCGGCGCATCCTCACCGAGGAGCTCGCCGGTGCGGACTTCCCCTGGTACTACGTGCCCGGCAACCACGAGATCATGGGGGGTTCGATCACGAACTTCGAGGAGGAGTTCGGTGACCGGACCCGGGTGCTCGACGTGCCGACGCCGGGCCGGGTCTCGACAGGCTCGACCACCGGTGGGACCACGCGGCTGGTCATGCTCGACTCGTCGGCCGGCCGCCTGGGCGCCGACTTCGCGCAGGTGCAGATGCTGCGTGACGCCCTGGACGACGCCGCCACGGACCGCTCGGTCACCGGCGTCGTGGTGTTCGCCCACCATCCGCTGGACGACCCGCTGCCGACCAAGGCCAGCCAGCTCACCGATCGCCTCGAGGCCGACACGCTGCGCGGCTGGTTCGAGGACTTCCGGGAGACGACCGGCAAGTCGATCGCCGCGGTGGGCTCGCACGTCGGCGTCTTCCACGCGAGCACACAGGATGGCGTCCCCTACCTGATCAACGGCAACTCCGGCAAGAGTCCGGCGAGCACGCCGTCCGACGGCGGTTTCACCGGCTGGTCGATGCTGGGTCTCCGTCCGGCGTCGGGCGTCCGGGCACCGGGACAGTGGCTGAGCTGGGAGGTCAACACGCGCGCCGAGCAGGTCACGGTCTCCGGCCCCCGGTCGCTCGACGTCGGTGAGTCGGCGGGCGTGCGCGCCGTCGTCGCGCAGGACGGGACGCGTGAGGTGCCGGTCGCGTGGCCGGTGTCTTCGGCCTGGGGTGGCGAGCGGGTGTGCACCACGGAGCGGAGCGGCCGCGCCGCTCTGCGCGGCTGCCCGCGCGGCGCGGTGTTCGCGCTCGACCCGGACACGCACGAGCTGACGGCGCTGCGGGCCGGTGAGGCCGTCGTGACCGTCACGGTCAACGGGCTGGTCGGCGAGCTGGCCGTCAGTGCACGCCGAGAGGGCGGTAGATTTGCCTCATGAGTGATTTCGAGGTGGCCCGTAGGCAGAAGCAGGAGCCCACGGCGACTCTGTTGGTCCGGGTGCTCGGGTGCTTCGCACTGTTCATCGGTGGGTTCGCGCTGATGGCCATCGGTTCCATCGGCGCCGACGCGTCGTCGCCGTATCTGTTCGTCGGCGGCATCCTCGTCGTCGGCCTGTCGTTCGGCCTGCCGATGATCGGCGCCACCGAACGCTGAGCGGCCTCGCCGACCAGTTTCCAGACGTCCCGTAGAAGGGCCGCAGCCGCGCGCTGCGGCCCTTTTTGGTGCCGTTTTTCCGGTTCTCGCGGTGGCCTCGCAGCACCATGTCACCCCTGGGTCACAGGTTTGTTAGAACTGTTGACAGATTCGGGAGCAGGTGCAAACGTGACCTGCACCACCACGAAGGAGAGGGACGGTAATGGCTCAGTACAAGAGGCTCGGCGGGATCATGGCGATCACGCTTGCCGCGACAACGGGACTGACGGCCTGCGGGTTCGGCGGGTCGAGCGGTGAAGAGAGCGGCGACGGAGCCACCCTCGACCTGCTCGTCCCCAGCTACTCCGACGCGACCCAGGGTCTCTGGGAAGACGTGATCACCGGCTTCGAAGAAGCGAACCCGGACGTCAACGTCAACCTCCAGGTCGAGTCGTGGGACAACCTCGAGTCCGTCATCGCGACGAAGATCCAGGGCGGCGACGCGCCGGACATCTACAACGGCGGCCCGTTCGCCGGCTTCGCCGCCGAAGAGCTGCTGTACCCGGTCGAGGACGTCACCTCCGACGAGACCTACGCCGACTTCCAGCCCACGTTCCTGGAGAACGCCCAGGTGGACGGCACCACCTACGGCCTGCCGTGGATCGCGTCGTCCCGTGCGCTGTTCGTCAACGACGCGCTCCTCGAGGAGGCGGGCGCCGAGGTCCCCGCCACCTGGGACGAGCTGCTCGAGTCGGCCAAGAAGGTCTCGGAGCTCGGCGGCGGTGTGGCCGGCTACGGCATGCCGCTCGGCTCCGAGGAGGCGCAGGCCGAGGCAGCTGTGTGGCTGTGGGGCGGCGGCGGAACGTTCGGCGACGCCGAGCAGATCACCATCGACACCCCCGAGAACCTCGTGGGCGCCGAGTTCGCCAAGAAGATGATCGACGAGGGTGCGACGCAGGCCGACGCCGGTGCGTCCGACCGCAGCCCGCTCTTCGACATCTTCGTCCAGGGCAAGATCGGCATGCAGGTCGGCCTGCCGCCGAGCGTCGGCCAGATCGAGTCCGACAACCCGGAGCTCGAGTACTCGATCCACCCGATCCCCACCAAGGACGGCAGCCCGTTCACGCTGGGCGTGGCCGACCACCTCATGGCGTTCCAGAACGACGGTGACAAGCAGGAGGCCATCACCGCCTTCTTCGACTACCTGTACTCGGCCGACGTCTACGTCCCGTGGGTCGAGGCGGAGGGCTTCCTCCCCACCACGCTGTCCGGCTCGGAGCCGCTGGCCGACGACGAGGCGCTCGCCCCGTTCCTCGAGGGTCTGCCGGACGCGCAGTTCTACCCGAGCACCAACCCGGACTGGAACGCCACGGACTCCGCGTTCAAGGCGCTGTTCGGAAAGCTCGCCGGCGACTCCTCGGCGAAGGACACCCTCGCCGAGATCCAGGCGCAGGTCGACGCGGGCTGATGCTCGCCGCACACGCAACGCTGAACTGAAAGCGCGGGGAGCCTCGTGAAGGACCTGTTGAAGGCCCTGCCGTGGATCGGGCCCGCGGTCGCACTCATCGCGGCCGTGGTCCTGTTCCCGGTGGGCGTCATGTTTTGGAACTCGACGCGCGACATCAGCCAGAGCGGGCTGGACGACGGGGGTGTAGGTCTCGCGAACTTCGCGACGGTGGTCGGCTTCCAGTACTTCTGGCCGATCCTCGGACGCACCGTCGTGTGGGTGGTCGGCGTCGTCGGCATCACCCTGGTGGGGTCGCTCGCCCTCGCCGCGCTGCTGAACAAGTCGTTCCCAGGGCGTCGTCTGGTGCGCATGGCCGTCATCGTGCCGTGGGCGTCGAGCGTCGTGATGACGACGATGGTGGTGCACTACGGCCTCGAGCCGTACTTCGGCATCATCAACTCGTTCCTGGTGGACGTCGGGCTCATCGCGTCGCCCGAGGGCTACGGCTGGACCCGGCACCCGGTCACGGCGTTCGCGTGGGCCATGGTGGTAGCGATCTTCGTGTCGCTGCCGTTTACCACCTACACGATCCTCGCCGGGCTGCAGTCCGTCCCTGGCGAGACCGTCGAGGCGGCGCGCATCGACGGCGCGGGGGGCCTGCGTACGTACTTCAGCGTGGTGCTGCCCCAGCTGCGGGGCGCGGTGTCGGTGGCGGTGCTGATCAACATCATCAACGTGTTCAACTCGCTGCCGATCCTGCGGGTCATGACGGGATCCATCCCGGGCTACAGCGCCGACACCATCATGACCATGATCTTCAAGTATCTGCAGAACCAGCGGCAGATCGACCTCGCCAGTGCACTCTCCGTGATCGCGTTCTTCGTGGTCATCGTCATCGTGGCCGTGTACGTGCGGGTCGTCCGCCCCCTCAAGGAGGTCTGATGACTGCGATCGCCGAATCGGGGACGGCCCCGCGACTGGCGACCCGTCCGCCGTCGGACAACCGGCGGCGGGTGCGGAAGTACACCGCTGACCAGGTGCCCATCGGGTCCGTCCTGCTCCGCATGTTCACCGGGCTCGTCGTGGTCGTGGTGTTCCTGCTGCCGTACCTGATCATGTTCTTCGGCTCGGTGAAGACGAAGGCCGAGATCAGGTCGGTCGATCCCACCTACTTCCCCACGGAGTGGCACTGGGAGAACTACGTCACGATGTGGTCGACGCCCGAGACCCCGCTGGCGCAGAACGTGATCTCGACCCTGGTGATCTCGCTGTGCGCCACGCTGCTCGTGCTCGCGGTCGCGCTGCCTGCCGCGTACTACACGGCGAGGTTCCGGTTCCGGGGGCGGCTCGTCTTCCTGTTCCTCGTGATCGTCACCCAGATGATCCAGCCGGCGGTGCTCACCTCCGGCCTGTTCCGCGAGTTCATCGCCATCGGGATCATCGACACGTGGGCGGCCATGATCCTGGTCAACGCGGCGTTCAACCTCTCGTTCGCGGTCTGGATCATGCACAGCTTCTTCGCGGCGATCCCCAAGGAGGTCGACGAGGCGGCACAGATCGACGGCGCCGGCACCTTCGCCGTCCTGACGAAGATCAACCTCCCGCTCGTCTGGCCGGGCATAGTGACAGCAGTCATCTTCACGTTCGTCGCGTCCTGGAACGAGTTCGCGGCCTCGCTGGTGCTGCTGTCGACGCCGGGCAACCAGCCGCTGTCGGTGGCGCTCACCAAGTTCGTCGGCCAGTACGAGACCTCGTGGCACTACGTGTTCGGGGTATCGATCGTGGCGATCGTCCCGGTGATCATCCTGTTCATGGCTATCGAGAAGCGGCTGGTGGGCGGCCTGATGGCGGGGTCGGTGAAGTAGCGCAGGTGCACGATGGAGCAGGGCGTCTCGACCGCCGGACAAAATCTGTCCCAGTGCTGGACAATCGCTTAGCATGGTGGCGATCCCATCCAGAGCGGTCGAGAGTCCTGGCTCCCTGACACCGCAGCAACCTGCAGACTTCCTGCCCCGCAGCCGTGGCGCGTGGACGTAAGGTGCTCACGCCAGGTTCGATGGAGCAACCATGGTTGTCGAGGCATACCCCCACCGCCCCACGGTGTCGTTCGAGCTGATGCCACCGCGTCGGCCCGAGGCTGCGCCCAACTTCTGGGAGACGGCGCAGCGGCTCGTGGCGGCACGGCCGGACTTCGTCTCCGTGACCTACGGCGCCGCGGGGGGCGACCGGGCGACGTCCCGCGAGGTGCTCGCCACCCTGCTCCGTGGTACGCCGGTGCTCCCGGTGGCCCACCTGACCTGCGTTGGTGCGTCCCGCGAGGACGTGTCCGAGGTGATCGACGAGTTCCTCGAGGCAGGCGTGCGGTCCTTCCTCGCCCTGCGTGGGGACCCGCCGCGCGACGAGCCCGACTGGCGTCCGTCGCCGGACGGGGTGCGCTCCAGCGTCGACCTGGTCCGGCTGCTCACGCAGGTGGACCAGCGGCGCGTCGCCGCCGACGCCAGCGCCGCCCTGCGGGCCGCCACCCGCCCGCTCACCATCGCCGTGGCGACGTTCCCCGACGGCAACCCCGGAGCCGGCACCACCCGCGACCAGGAGGTGCGGCGACTGCTGGAGAAGCAGGAGGCCGGCGCGAGCTTCGCGATCACCCAGTTCTTCTACCGGGCGGAGTCCTACACGGGGTTCCTCGACGCGGCACGTTCGGCGGGCGTCACCATTCCGATCCTCGCCGGGATCCTGCCCACCACCGAGGCCCGCCGGCTGCGCCGCGTCGAGGAGCTCACGGGAGTGGCCGCGCCGACAGCCCTCCTGCGTGATCTCGACAGGCTCACGGCGCCCGATGGCGCGGTCGACCCCGAGGCACAGCACGAGCACGGCCTCCAGTACTCGGCGGCGCTCGCCCGCGAGGTGCTCGACGCCGGAGCACCCGGCGTGCACGTCTACACGTTCAACAAGCACCGGCCGGCGCTCGACCTGCTCGAACGCGTAGGTCTGACGGGCCGCGCGGCGGCGTGACCGGTTGGTCGGTTCGGCTGGTTTGGTCGGCTGGCTCGACCGGCTCGGCGGGCCACGGGCCACGCTGGGCACGCCGACAAGAAGTCCGCAGCCGGACGCGTCGGCACAGGGTCAGGTGTCGGCGCGCTCCTGGCCGCTCATCGCCTGGATGGACTGCATCACCTGCTCGGTGAGTTCGCGCCGCGCCTGCGCGGGCTTGGTGCCGGCCGCGATCTGGCGTGACGGGTCGATCGGCACGCCGAAGTGCAGTTCGACCCGGGCGAACCGCGGCATCTTGCCGATGGGCTTCACCTTGTCCGTCCCGAGCAGCGCCACCGGGACGACCGGGGCCTTGCCGGTCAGCGCCAGCCACGCGACGCCGGTGTGGCCCTTGTGCAGCTTGCCGTCGCGCGAGCGCGTGCCCTCGGGGTAGATGCCGAACGCACCGCCCCGCTGCAGCACCGCCAGCGCGTCCTCGAGGGAGCGCTGCCCGGCCCGCGGGTCGTCCCGCTGCACCGGGATGTCGCCCATCTTGGTGAAGAACCAGCGGGAGAGGCGCCCCTTGATGCCCTTGCCCGTCCAGTACTCCGCCTTGGCCAGGAACGCGACGTGACGTGGCGCCATGATCGGGATGAGCAGCGAGTCGATGAACGACAGGTGGTTGCTCGCCAGGATCACGGCGCCGCGCTTCGGGATGTTCTGCAGGCCAGTGACGCGCGGGCGCAGAAGCACGAGCACGAGGATCGAGAGGATGAGCTTGAGGAACCGGTACGTCACCGGCCTATTGTGCACCCCTCAAGCGCCCCTGTGGACGGGGTGATATGTGGTGAAAAAGACTAAAGAGACTGCAAGGGCCCACGCGACCGCGAGCTGTCCGACGGACAGGTCACCCGGGTGACCTGTCCGCCTGACAGCTCGCGGTGCGGCGTCAGGACGTCTCGTCGCTGCCCTTCTCGAAGGCTGCGGGACGCACCTGGACGGCGCGGACCCGGTCGACGTCGAGCTTCTCGCTGCGGTCGAACCGGTACACGCCGTTCTCCTCCTGGAAGACGTCCGTGAGCTGCGTGTAGCAGTAGCCGAACATCAGCGGGTCGTCCAGGAGCGCGTCGGTGAGGCCGGCGAACCGAGCGTGGAACTCCTCCTCGTCCCGGACCCGCTGGCCGTAGCCCCACGAGTCCGGCGAGCTGCCCGAGGCGTCGGCCGCCGTCTCGGGGTTCCACCAGATGCCGCCGTACTCGCTGACGAAGTAGGGCTGCCCGCCGTACGGCTGGGAGATCGGCGTGCCATTGTCCCGATCGTTCCCGTAGGGCTTCCCGTCGGCGAGGCCGCCCACCAGCTCCGCGAACTTCGCCGGGTCCTGCTCGTACAGGTGCGAGTCCCAGACGTCCGTCTCGAGCACCCGGTGCGAGTAGCCGCTGGCGTCCAGCACCGGCCGTGAGGGGTCGGCCACCTTGGTGGCGAGCCACATGCTGCGGGTGACGTCGTCCAGCTGCGTGATGCGGTCGTGCAGGTCCTGGTGAGTCTCGTTGAGCGGGCACCACCCGATGATCGACGGGTGCGAGTGGTCACGCTGCAGCGCCTCCATCCACTCGGCGACGAACGACGTCGTCGGCCGCTGGCCGTCCGCAGGCGTGCCGTAGCCGCTGACGCCCCAGTCGCCGAACTCGCCCCACACGAGGTAGCCGAGCCGGTCGGCGTGGAACAGGTAGCGCTCCTCGAAGACCTTCTGGTGCAGTCGGGCGCCGTTGAAGCCGGCCTCGAGGCCGAGCACGATGTCGCGCTCGAGCGCAGCGTCCGACGGCGCGGTCATGAGCGACTCGGGCCAGTAGCCCTGGTCCAGGACGAGCCGCTGGAAGACCGGCTCGCCGTTGATCCGGATCGCCTTGCCGTCGATCGACACCGAGCGCAGGCCCGCGTAGGAGCGCACGGAGTCGACGACGGTGCCGTCGGCGTCGTGCAGCTCGATGTCCACGCCGTACAGGTGCGGATCCCCAGGGCCCCAGGTGCGCAGGCGCTCCGCGGGGACGACGACGCGCAGCGCCGGCGCCAGGTCCAGGTCGGCGCGTGCCGTGGCGGTCGCGACCGTACCGTCGGCGTCGGTCACGGTGACCGTCACCGTGTGGCCGCGCCGGTTCGCGGACAGCGGCACCACGACGTCGAACGCCGAGCTGGACAGGTCCGGCGTGATCCGCGGGCGCCGCAGGTGCGCCGCGGGCACCGGCTCCAGCCACACGGTCTGCCAGATGCCCGTCGTGCGGGTGTAGTTGCACTCGAAGTTCGCGTAGCGGTTGCTCTGCTTGCCGCGGGCCTGCGGCTCGTGCCGGGTGTCCCTGGCGCGCACGACGACGGTGACCGTGTCGCCGGGGGCCGCGATCCCGTGCAAGTCGGCCGTGAAGGGGGTGAACCCTCCGCGGTGCCGCACGACCTCCGTGCCCTCCACCCACACCGTGGTGTCGTGGTCCACGGCGCCGAAGTGCAGCAGGATGTGCGGGTCGTCACCGACGGCGGACCACTCCGCGGGGACGGTGACCTCGCGGCGGTACCAGACGGCCTCGAGGAAGTCGGTGTTCTCGATGCCGGAGAGCTCCGACTCGGGTGCGAACGGTACGACTATCTCGCTCTGGAGCGGCCGCTGGACCAGTCCGCGCTCGAGCCCGGAGTCGCCCGAGTCGATCTCGAACTGCCAGGTGCCGTTGAGGTTGAGCCAGCGGTCCCTGGCCATCTGCGGGCGGGGGTACTCGGGGCGCGGCACGGCGGTGGCCGTTGGAGCGCCCGCGGGCGAGAAGCGGTCGAGGAAGGTCATCAGCTGCTCCATTGCGTCTACGACATGTGCGCGGCGATTCAACACGTCTTCCGATGGGAATGCAACGTTGTATCACCTGGAGACGCCTCAGTGTCCCGCCGCGGGGCACCGGTTTGGCGTCGCGGGGGCTCAGGCCCGGGTGCTCTCCCGGACCAGCAGGCGGTGGGGCATGACGGCGTCGACCGGCTCGATCGACGAGTCCTCGAGCTGGGCGAGGACCCGGTCCACCGCCGTCTCCGCGATCGCTCGTAGGTCGGGCGCGACAGTGGTGAGCGACGGGTTCGAGAAGCGACCGTCCTCCGTGTTGTCCCAACCCGTCACGGCGAGATCCTCGGGGACGCGCACCCCGTTGCGGCGCAGCGCGTACAGCGCTCCCAGCGCGAGCTCGTCGTTGGCGCACACGAGCCCGTCGATCTGGCCGATGCGCGGCAGCACCGCCTCGACCGACGCCGCACCGGAGCTCCGCGAGAACTCCGCCGCACCGAGCACCCAGCGCTCGTCGACCTCGATCCCGGCCGCCGCGTGCGCCTCGCGGAACCCCTGGACGCGCGGGGCGCCGGTGCGGGCGACGCCCCGCGGCTCGTCGCCGAGGAACGCGAGCCTGCGCCGCCCGGACACCAGCAGGTGTTCCGTGACCTGCGCCGCCGCGCGGACGTTGTCGATGCTCACGTGGTCGGTGCGGCGTTCGCGCGCCGGGTCCTGGTCGGCGCGCTCACCGAGCAGGACCAGGGGCACGCTGCCCCGCACCTCGTCGATCTCGGCCGGAAAGAGCTCCAGCGGCGAGAAGATGATCCCGTCGATCGACTGCACGTCGAAGCCCCGCGCGACCTCGAGCTCGGTCTCGCGCGTGGACCGGGTCTCCTCGATGAGCACCCGGTAGCCGCGTGAGTTGCCGACGTCGATCATCTGGTGGGCAAGCACCGAGAAGTACGGTGACTGCACCCACGGCACGGCGAGCGCGAGCGTGTTGGTGCGGCCTCGCCGCAGCTGCCGCCCGGCGAGGTTGGGCCGGTAGCCCAGCTCGGCGATCACCGCCTCCACCCGCGCCCTGGTCACGTCACCGACCCGGCCGGTCTCGTTGACAACGTTGGAGACGGTCTTCCAGGAGACCCCTGCCGCCGCAGCGACCTCCTTGATACCGACTCGACGGCCCGCTTGTTCCGACAACCCTTCACTTCCTTCCGCACCATTGCCCCTTGACGGGACGCCCGGCCTAGTCCATCGTGATCCAACGTTGGAGCGCAACGTTGCACCATTGGAGGTCGATGATGACCGTGCTACGAGGACGTGGCGTCCCGGGGCAAGGCAGTCCCGTGATCGCGTCGAGAACCCGCAGCCGTGCGGAGAGTTCCGGAGGCCTGAGCCGCCGTGACCTGCTCAAAGCTGCCCTGGTGGGCGCCGGCGGTGTCGCGCTGGGCGGGACGCTCGCCGGCTGCGCCACGCCGGACGCCGCTGGATCCGGCCGGACGGCGGTCATGATCTGGGACCTCTTCTCGGGCGGCGACGGTGCGCTCATGCAGGAGATGGTGGGCGTGGTCGCCTCGGCCAACCCGGACATCGCCGTCGAGTCGACGACTCTCGCCTGGGGGCCGCCGTACTACACGAAGCTGGCGATGGCGTCGTCGGGCGGGAAGCCGCCCGAGGCGGCAGTGATGCACATGTCCCGGCTCGCCGGCTATGCGCCCGGCGGGCTTCTCGAACCGTTCGACCTCGACAAGCTCGCTGAGCTGGGCGTAGGTCAGGAGCACTTCGCACCCGCGGTGTGGGAGAAGGCCCAGTTCGACGGGCAGCTCTATGCCCTGCCGCTGGACACCCACCCGTACATCATGTTCAACAACCCGACGATCGTCCAGGAGGCCGGCCTCGCGACGGCGGACGGCAAGCTCGACCTGGACGCCCTCGCGGGCGCGGACAACTTCCTCGCGGCCGGTCGTACGCTGGCCGAGGTCACGGGAGAGACCGGCGTCGGCTGGGGCTACCAGCGCGACCCGGCCGGGTGCTGGCGCATGTTCTGGGGCCTCTACTCCCAGAACGGCGGCGGCTACGAGCTCACGCCGGGCCGCCCCGCGGAGCTCGACGAAGAGGCCGCGGCCGAGGTCTTCGAGTTCCTGCAGGCCATGGTGGACGGCACGGTCGCCGCGAAGAACCAGGACGGCAACGCCGCGTCCGCCCGCTTCATGTCGGAGCGTACGGGCATGATGTTCGCCGGTGAGTGGGACCTGCCGATGTTCCGCGACGCGCTGCCCGACGTCGGGGCCACGCCGTTCCCCGCGATCTTCGACACCCCGGCGAACTACGCCGACTCGCACGCGTTCGTGCTGCCCCGGCAGGAGCAAGCAGACCCCGCCGCCCGCGAGGCGACGTACCGAGTCCTCGCCGGGCTCCTCAAGGAGGGCCTGACCTGGGCCTCGGCCGGGCACATCCCGGCCTACCAGCCCATCGTCGAGCAGCCCGCGTACCAGGAGCTCACCCCGCAGCGCGACTACGCCGCCGCCGCCGAGGTCGCCGTCTTCGATCCTGACGCCTGGTTCACGGGCGGCGGTAGCGACTTCCAGGTCCGCATGGCCGACGCGATGACGGACACCCTGGCAGGCGAGGCGCCGCCGCGTACCGCCGTGACCCGAATGCTGAGCGAGATGGACAGGTTCCTCGCTCTGCCCGACCCCGCCTGATCGAGAGGACGACGATGACTGTCTCGAACGCCAGCGTCACCCCGCTCGCCGGGAGGGCAGCACCCGACCGGCGGACCTCAGCGAGCCGGCCCGGCACGCGCACCAAGACCTCTGAGGACTCCCTGCGCTCGCGGGACAAGTCCGGCTACCTGTTCGTCGCGCCGTTCGCCGTGGCCACCGGACTCTTCCTGGTCGTGCCGACGATCTACGGCCTGTGGATGAGCTTCACGAACCAGAGCCTGACGGGCACCGGGAGCGAGTTCATCGGCTTCGCGAACTACGCGGAGGCCTTCAGCGACCCCCAGGTCTGGCAGACCCTGGGAAACACCGTGTGGTTCACGATCCTCAGCACCATCCCCCTGGTGCTGGTGGCCCTCGTGATGGCGGTGCTCGTCCACACGGGCCTGCCGGGACAGTGGGTGTGGCGCATGTCGTTCTTCGCGCCGTACCTGCTGACCAGCGCCGTGGTCTGGCATCTCAGCAACTGGATGTTCCAGCCGGACATCGGTCTGCTCGACACCTGGATCAAAGGCCTTGGCCTGCAGCCCCTCGGCTGGCTCACCGACGAGAACGTCGCGATGTTCTCCATCGCGGGGGTCACCGTGTGGTGGACCGTCGGCTTCAACTTCCTGCTCTACCTCGCCGCGTTGCAGGGCATCCCGGCCCAGCAGTACGAGGCGGCGACGATCGACGGCGCGGGCGGGTGGCGGCGACTCTTCTCCATCACGCTGCCCCAGCTGCGTCCGATCACCGGCGTCATCCTGGTGCTGCAGCTCCTGGCCTCGCTCAAGGTCTTCGACCAGATCTACCTGCTCACCATGGGCGGGCCGAACGGAAGCACGCGTCCGATCCTCGAGTACATCTACGACACCGGGTTCACGAACTACCGGCTCGGGTACGCGTCGGCGATCTCGTACGTGTTCTTCGCCCTGATCCTCGTGTTCACGCTGGTGCGGCTCCTGCCGACGAAGAAGGAGGCCTGAGATGGCTCTCGCCGACCTCACCGACGTCCGCCGGACGAAGGCGCTGCAGGACCGGGCCGAGAATAAGGCCCTCACCAAGCTGACCCTCGGCCCGTCGCCCTGGGCGCGGGCCGGGGCACTCGCGGCGCTCGTCGTGCTCGCGGGGATCTGGCTCGTGCCCATCGTCTGGGGCGCCGTCACCAGCTTCAAGCACGAGGCCGAGGCGGCTCTCCCCGCGTCGTTGTTGCCGACCATGGGCTGGACGCTCGAGGCCTACGAGAAGGTGCTCGGCAACAGCGACCTGCTGCTGTGGATGTGGAACAACCTGGTGGTCGCCGTGCTCGTCACGTCGCTCACCGTGTTGATCTCCGCGATGGCCGCCTTCGCGTTCTCGCAGACCCTGTTCAAGGGCCGGGGGCTGATGCAGTGGCTCACCCTCGCGTCGATCATGATGCCCGGGCAGATCCTCATCGTGCCGCTGTTCAAGCAGATGCAGGTCATGGGGCTCGTGGACACGTTCGCGGGAATCGTCCTCCCACAGATCGTGGCGCCCGTGATGGTGTTCATCCTCAAGCGGTTCTTCGACGCGATCCCGCAGGAGCTGCTCGACGCCGCCCGGATCGACGGCGCCGGGTCGTGGCGACTGTTCTGGACGATCGTGGTGCCGCTGTCGAAGTCGATCCTCGTCGCCGTGGCGATCTTCGTGTTCATCGGCGCGTGGAACAACTTCCTGTGGCCGTTCATCATCACGACGGACCCGCAGTTCATGACCCTGCCGGTGGGCCTGTCCACGGTGAAGGACGCCTACGGCGTGCAGTACGCCCAGAACATGGCCTCCGCCATGATCGCGGCGTTGCCGCTGCTCATCCTGTTCATGCTGTTCCAGCGCCGCATCGTGCAGGGCGTGGCGACGACCGGCATGGGCGGTCAGTAGCAGCCACAATCGGGTGTGGCTACTCCGACCCCGCACCCCTCACAGCGCCCGCACCTCGCCGCGGTGGTGGAAGATCACTTCTACGCCGCGGCGGGGTGGGTGCTCTCTCGCGCCGGCTGGCGCCCTCGCATCGAGACCTATACCGGATACGGGACGCCGGACCGGGTGCGCGTGCTCGCCCGGGTCCTGCTCGCGCGGCCCGGGCCGGTCGCGCCGAACCGCGACGCCGTCCGCGCCGGCCGACGCGGGTTCCGCCACTTCCTGACCGTGCCGGCGCCGCAGCGCAGCGTCCGGCTCCAGGTAGGCGGCCACACGTCCGTGGCGACGAGCGACCGCGCCGGCTACGTCGACGTCGAGGTGCCCACCGAAGCCCCGCTGGCCGCCGGCTGGCAGTCGGCCGTCCTGACGCATCTCGACGGGACCGACCCGTGCCCCACGGACGCGTCGCTCCTGATCCTCGACGAGGACACACGGTTCGGGGTGATCAGCGACATCGACGACACCACGATGGTGACGGCGGTGCCGCGGCCGCTGCTCGCGGCATGGAACACGTTCGTGCGGCACTCCAGCAGCCGACGGGCGGTGCCGGGTATGCCTGAGCTGTACAGGGCGCTGGAGCAGAAGCACCCGGATGCCTGCTTCTTCTACCTGTCGACGGGGGCGTGGAACACCGCGGGCACGCTGCGCGCGTTCCTCTCGCGCCACGCGTACCCGTCGGGCCCCCTGCTCCTCACCGACTGGGGACCGACCCTCACCGGATGGTTCCGCCGTGGCCCGGCGCACAAGGAAGCCAGTCTCGAGCTGCTGATGTCGTGGTTCCCGCACGTGCGCTGGGTGCTCTTCGGCGACGACGGCCAGCACGACGTCGAGATCTACGAGGAGGCCGTCCGGCGTCGTCCGGACCGCGTGCGGGTCGTGGCCATCCGGCGGCTCACCAGCGGGCAGCAGGTGCTCGCCGGGAACCTACCGGCCCCTGGGCCCACGGTGGCCGGCTCCGACATCCCTCAGGTACCGGCGGTCACGGGCCGGGACGGGGCCGAGCTCACCCGCGGGCTCGCCACCGTGCCCGGTGTGCTCACCGACTGACCGGGTCTCGACAGGCTCGACCTACGAAACCCTGCGCCATCGCCGGGTCAGGCTGTACCTGTTCCGCCTGAGCCGGAGGTGATTAGGTAGTCGTCGGCGTCGTCGTCCCACGCCAGAGCGACGGTGCCGGCGGCCTCTGCCGCCTTGGCGAACTGCAGGAACCCGCGGAAGCCGAGCGCCTTCTCCGAGAAGTCCGGGCGCTTCTTGCGCACGGCGTTCTTCAGGCCGGACAGTGCGGCCGAGCCGCCGGACTCTTGCACCACGGCTCGCAGCAGCACGAAGGCAGCGTCGGTGTCGCCCTGCTCCGGCAGCGACACCTCGGGGTCGCCTGTCGACGGGCCCGTCGCGAGCTCCACGAACCCGCGGTCCGCGAGGAACCGCAGGAACTCGCCGAACGTGCGGAACCCGTAGTCCGACTCGCTGAACGTCGCATCCTTGCGCAGCAGCGTCCGCTTGAGGGCCGACGCGGTCACGGGGCCGCTCGTCGAGGACTGCAGGTCGGCGAGGGTCTGCGCCACGCGCACCTCCATGGGGGCATCGCTCGACGCCGGCGCCTCGTCCTCCTGCTCGCTCACGTCGACCTCGGGCTCCGGCGCGACGTCGACGGGTGCGGGGGCGGGCTCGGCCTTCTTCCGACGACGGGTGGCGGGCTTGGCCTCGGGCGCGTCCGCACCGGACCCGGTCGTGGCGGCCGGGGCGGCGGGCTCTGCGACGGCCTCCGCCACCGCCTCGGCGGCCTTGGCGCGGCGCGACGTGGTGGGCGCCTTCTGCGCGGAGGCACGCTCCGTCGTCGTCGCGGGCTTGCGCGAGCGGGTGCCGCGCTTCGGGGCGGGCGCACCCTGGTCCTCGTCGGGCACCTCGACGCCCTCGAGGCGGTCGTAGAAGAGGAACTCGTCGCACGCGGCGGGCAGCAGCCGAGACGTCGACTTCTCCACTCCGACGCCGATGACGCGCTTGTTCAGCTCGCGCAGCTTGTGGACGAGCGGCGAGAAGTCGCTGTCGCCCGTGCACATGACGAACGTCGAGATGTAGTCGCGCTCGAAGGCCATCTCGATGGCGTCGACCACCATCTTGATGTCGGCGGCGTTCTTGCGGGAAGCGCCCATCCGCTGTGTCATCTCGATCAGCTCGACCTGGTGCCGGGTCAGCATGCGGCGGTCCTCGTCGAAGTACGACCAGTCCGCGTAGGCACGGCGTGCGACCACCCGGCCGCGCACCGCGAGGGCGTCGGCGATCGGGCCGAAGTCGAACTGCATCCCGCCCAGGTGCTCCCGGGCGCCCAGCGCCAGGTTCTCGTAGTCGATGAAGACAGCAAGGCGTTCTTCGAGGTCCATGCTCGCCACCCTATGGGGTTTCCAGGACGCAGGTTTTGTGTCCGTCCACCGCCAGGGCGGCGGGGCGCTGCCCGTCCGACGGCGGGGAAGCGCCAGGACCAGGCCGTCGACCGGTGTCAGGAGAGGGTGAAATCGGTGGTGTCGGGCGTGCTGCTCCGGCCTGGAGGCCGCCCGTTGCCTACGATTGGAACATGACAGAGGTGACCGCGGGTGCCGAGGACCCGATCTCCAGCCGGAGTCGGATCATCGCTGCTGCGGTCCGCCTCACCTGTGCCGACGGGTGGTCGAAGGTGACGATGGGCCGCCTGGCGACCGACGCGGGTGTGAGCAGGCAGACTGTTTACAACGCCGTGGGCAGCCGCGAGGACCTCGCGGAGGCGATGGTGCTGACGGAGTCGGCCAAGTTCATCTTCAAGATCGCCGAGGGCTTCGACGACCACCCCGACGACCTCCTGTCGGGGGTCCACGCCGCCGTGGAGAACACGTTGGCGTTCGCCCTGGGCAACCCGTTGCTGCGCGCCATCATCTCTGCCACGCACGGTGCGGACACCGAGCTGCTGCCCTTGCTCACCACACATTCAGAGTCCTTGCTCGGCACCGTCAAGACCGTCGTGCAGGACCGGGCTGATCAGTACGAGATCCCGTTGGAGCCGGAGCAGATCTCGGCAGTGATCGACATCGTGGTACGCACCTCGATGAGCCACGTCATGCAGCCGTCGGCGTCGCCGCGCGAGACGGCCGACTCGATCACGTGGCTCGTCGCGCGGGTCCTGGGGCTGACGGAGGGGTCGACCGTTCCCGGCGTCTGACGGTGCGCGCACTTGACGTCGCGCGACGGCGTAGGAGGATCGAGACATGCGAATCGGCACCCATCTCATGCGTTTCGACTCGATGGAGCCCGCCCGGATGCGGACCGAGCTGGCGGACGCCGCCCGGTACGCGGACGACGGCGGCGTCGCATGGGTCTCGGTGATGGACCACTACTTCCAGATGGAGCACCAGGGCTTCCCGGCGTCGGACCCGATGCTGGAGGCGTACACGACGCTGGGCTACCTGGCCGGCGTGACGGAGAACGTGCAGCTCGGCGCGCTGGTCACGGGCGTGACGTATCGGTATCCGGGCCTGCTGGCCAAGATCGTCGCTTCGCTCGACGTGGTCTCGGGCGGGCGGGCCACCTACGGCATCGGCGCAGCCTGGTACGACAAGGAGCATGCGGCGCTCGGGGTGCCGTTCCCGCCGCTCAAGGACCGCTTCGAGATGCTCGAGGAGACGGTCCGGATCGCGCGACAGATGTACGACCTGGACAACGACGGCCCCTTCGAGGGCAAGCACTACCAGCTCGCCGAGACGATCTGCTCGCCGCCGCCGCTGTCAGGACCCGAGATCATGATCGGCGGGTCCGGGGAGCAGCGGACCCTCCGGCTCGTCGCGCAGTACGCGGACGCGTGCAACCTGTTCGCCGAGACGCCCGAACGGCTGCGGCACCTGCTCGACGTGCTGCGGCGACACTGCGACGACGTGGGACGCGACCCCGCCGACATCCGCGTCACGATGCTGCACCGCGGTGCGCCGATCAGCCCGGGCGACACCGCGGCGTTCGTCGAGGAGATGCGCGGGTTCGCCGAGCACGGCGTGGACACCGTCATGCTGCGCCCGCCGGCCACGTCCCTCGCCGCGTGGGTCCGCGACGCCGTCCTCCCGGTCGTGGAGCCGTGCGCGGAGCTGTGACGCTCAGGGAGCGGATCCGGGCGTGACCGGGACCGCCCGGCCGCGGTCGAGCACCACCGGGCAGCCGGCCACGTGGTCGTCCACGAGGCCGCACGCCTGCATCGCCGCATAGGCGGTGGTCGGGCCGATGAACCGGAACCCCTGCTGCTTCATCGCCTTGCTCATGGCCTTCGACTCGGCGGTCCAGCCCGGCACGTCGGTGAAGGCGGCCGGGCGCTCGCGGACGGCAGGATCGGGGGCGAAGGACCAGAACAGCTCGTCGAGCGTGCGGCCGGAGTCGTGCAGCGCGACCACGGCCCGAGCGTTGTCCACGGTCGCCTCGATCTTCATGCGGTTCCGGATGATGCGGGCGTCGGCGAGCAGCCGCTCGACGTCGTCGGGGCCGAAGGCAGCCACCCTCTCCGCGTCGAAGCCCTCGAAGACCTCGCGGAACGCCGGACGCTTGCGCAGCACGGTGATCCAGGAGAGCCCGGACTGGAACCCCTCGAGGGCTATGCGTTCCAACAGGGCTGCCTCGCCGTGCACGGGCACACCCCATTCGTCGTCGTGGTACGCCGCATAGAGCGGATCTCCGTCGCCGAAGCAACGCAGGGCCGCAGCTGCCGCCGGCGTCACCGTCTTGTCGTCTGCCCTGGGATCAGTGGTCACGGCACCACTCTGACGCACGCCACCGACACGCCACGGGTTCCGGCCGCCGACCTGTGCACGACGTCCGATAACCGCTGCCTGTGGTCGGGCCAGAACCGTTGTGCCGCGGTGCTGAGGGGCTCATGACTCATCGTCGGGGATCGCACCACGGCGCCTGAGGTAGGCCTCGACGCCGTCGAGGACGACCGAGATGCCGAACGTGATGTCGTCCGCGACGGGTGAGACCTCCACCGGGCCCGTCCACGTCGAGAATGCCTCGAACAGATGGGGGTACCTCGTGGGTTCGGCGTATCGGGCGAGCACCGTCTCGAAGTCGGAGTAGGGGTCGGCCGCCTCGATCGCCGCGGGGTCGAGCTCGGACTCCGGCGTCCCCTCGGGCAGCCCGGCGGCCCGCCGCACCTGCTGGACCGCACCACGGTGGGACTCGATGTGCACCCGGGCCTCGCCCAGGACGTGCTGGGCGAGCAGGCCGATGATCGCGAGCTTCTCGTCGGCCGGCAGGTCGACCGGCCGCAGGACCCCGAAGGCCTGGTCCAGCCCGCGCAGCCGGTTGGGTCCTGGCAGCACCGCGGACAGCGGCAGGTCCAGGAACCACGGCCGGTCCAACCCCATGTCGATCTGCGCGCGCGTCCAGGCCTCGAGCCCAGCGCGCCAGTCTGTGCCGGCCGGGATATCGGGCAGGTCGCGTGCCACGGCGTCCGACATCAGGACCAGCAGCTCGTCCTTGCCGGCGACGTGCCGGTACAGGGCCATGGGCGTGTACCCGACGGCCTCCGCGACGCGCGCCATCGAGACGGCGGCGAGGCCCTCGGCGTCGGCCAGGTCCATCGCGGCCTGCACGATCTGCGCGGCGGACAGCGCGGGCTTGGGCCCGCGGCGCCGCGGCGCCGCATCTCCCCACAGGCGCTGCACGGCAGCGGGGAGCTCAGCCGTCGGCCCGGTGCCCGGCGGCTGCTGGGCCGGCTCGGGGGCGGTGTCGTTACTCATCGGCTCCCATCCTGCCCTGTTCCCTGCCGCAGGCCGACCGGAAACTCTCTTGACCGCACACTGTTTACGTCCCACACTAAAACGCGTAGGAGATAAACAGTATCTGGAACGGTAGAGGAAGAGGGAAGACCATGGCTGCGATCGTCACGGCCGAAGGCCTGCACAAGTCCTTCGCGAGACGAGGCTCGACGAGCCCGCCCGTGCTGGACGGGCTCGATCTGGAGCTCGAGGAAGGTTCGGTCCTCGCGCTGCTCGGCCCCAACGGCGCGGGCAAGACCACCACGGTCCGGATCCTGGCCACGCTGCTGCGGCCCGACGCCGGCCGCGCCACCGTGGCCGGATTCGACGTGGTGCGGGAGGCGCAGCGGGTCCGCGAGATCATCAGCCTCACAGGTCAGCAGGTCGCTGTGGACGACAAGCAGTCCGGGGCGGAGAACCTGACGATGATGGGTCACCTCGCGCACCTCCCGCGCCGGATGGTGCGGGACCGCGTCGCGGAGCTCCTCACGGCCTTCGACCTGGCCGACGCGGCGCACCGCCAGGTCGGCACCTGGTCGGGGGGCATGCGGCGCAGGCTCGACCTGGCGGCGGGCCTGCTGACCCGGCCGCGGATCATGTTCCTCGACGAACCGACCACCGGCCTCGACCCGAGGTCCCGGCAGGCGCTCTGGGACGTGGTCCGCGGCGTGGTCGACGAAGGCACCAGCGTCTTCCTCACCACCCAGTACCTGGAGGAGGCCGACCGGCTCGCCCAGCGCGTGGCGCTCGTCGACGGCGGCCGCGTGGTCGCGGAGGGCACACCCGCGCAGCTCAAGCGGGAGGTAGGCGAGGCGGGCGTCGAGCTCGCCTTCGCCACCGTGTCCGACGCCGACAGGGTCGCCCTGGCGCTCGCGGCCACCGCCGACGGCGCGCGGGTGCGGGTCCCCACCGACGGCTCGGTCGCCCACGTGCGGTCCGTGCTGTCCGTGGTCGAGGCAACGGGGGTGACGCCCGACCACTGGGAGGTGCGCGCACCCACCCTCGACGACGTCTTCCTCGCCCTGACCGGCCACGTCGGCCAGGAACGCTCGGCACGACCGGCGGAGGCGGCGGCATGACGTACCTGCTCAGAGACATCTCGACCATGACGGTCCGCGGCCTGCGCCTCGTCTCGCGCGACCTGGACGCCATGATCACCGCGGTGGTGCTGCCGGTGATCATCCTGCTGATGTTCGTGCTCGTCTTCGGCGGCGCCATGGACACCGGCACCGGCTACATCAACTACGTGACACCGGGCGTCATCCTGCTGGCGGCCGGGTTCGGCGCCGCGAGCACGGCCGCGGCCGTCGAGCACGACATGTCGAGCGGCATGGTCGAACGACTCCGGTCGATGCCCGTCACCGCCTGGACCGTGCTGTCAGGACACGTGGTCGCGAGCCTCGCGAAGAACCTCGTCACCACCGCCATCGTGTTCGGCGTCTCGATCCTGATGGGCTTCCGCCCGGAGGCCTCCGCCCTGGAGTGGCTCGCCGCCGTCGGCATGATCCTGCTCTTCGTCGGGTGGATCACCTGGCTCGCCGCCCTGGTGGGAGTGCTGGTCCGATCGCCAGAAGCCGCCAGCGGCTTCTCGTTCTTCGTGATGTTCCTGCCCTACGTGTCGAGCGCGTTCGTACCCGTGGACACCCTGCCGGGCTGGCTGCGCGGGTTCGCGGAGCACCAGCCGGTGACGCCGGTGATCGAGACGGTGCGCAACCTGCTCGCCGGTGACGTCGCGGGCGTCGCCGACCCGGTCGGCGTCGGTGTGCTCGCCATCGTCTGGTGCCTGGGCCTCGGGCTCGTCTTCGCGACGGCGGCAGGCCTCGCGTTCCGTGCGCGGCGCTGACGTGGCACACCCGTCCTGACCTTCCGGCCTGACGAAAGCAGGTAAGACATGGCGACCGACACGACGACCACCACCCCGGCTCCCGGCGCTCGTGATCCACATCTTCACGGGTTCGGTGATGCTGAGCGCCGCCGTGCTGCAGCTCTGGCCGTGGCTGCGGGCGCATCATCCGAGATCCGGGCGGTTGCGGTCAGCTCCGCATGGCTCTCCTGGGTGGTGAACCTGCTGTTCGCCGAGTGGTGGCTCCAGCGCAAGCCCAAGAAGCGCGCCCGGGCGCAACGGGCTCGATAGATGTCGGTGGCGAGGGACACACTGTCCCTATGGCGCAGACGACTGGCAGTACGACCGGCAACCCGGACGAGCTCGAGCAGAAGCAGGTCCTGAAGCAGTACCTGAACGAAACCCGTGAGGCCCTCGTCTGGAAGCTCGAGGGCCTCACGGAGAAGCAGGCACGCTGGCCCCTCGTGCCCTCCGGCAACAATCTCCTGGGCCTGGTGAAGCACTGCGCCAGCACCGAGATCGGCTACTTCGGGACCTGCTTCGGCCGGGATTGGCCCACCCCGGAGGAGCTCCCGTCCGACCAGGCGCTGGAGGCAGACCCGCAGGCGGACTGGTACGCGACCGCGGACGAGTCGATCGCCTCGGTCGTCGGACTCTACCGACGTGCCTGGGCGTTCTGCGACGAGACCATCGACACGCTGCCGTTGGACACGGTCGGCCACGTGCCCTGGTGGGGGAACCGCGAGGTCACGCTGTTCCGCATCATCACGCACGTGGCCAACGACATCACCAGGCACGCGGGCCACGCCGACATCCTGCGCGAGCTGACCGACCGGTCCGTGGGCCTCCGGCCCGACAACACCAACATGCCGGACTGGCAGGCCGGCGAGGCCGCCGTGTACCTCGACAAGCTCAAGAATCTCGCCGAGCGGGCGCGCGACTAGCGTCCACGCCGCAGATTCGCCACACTTCGGGCCATGCCCCTCAACGCGGAGTCGCCCGCAGACGCCCCGTCGGACGGCGGGTCCATGCGCCCGCTAGTCATCTTCCTGGTCACCGCGGCGATCGCGCTCGTGGGCAGCATCGTGTTCGCCCTCGTCCACGCCGCGAACGAGCGTGAGCTGGAACAGCTCGCACACGCCCACGCCGACGTCGTGCAGACCGTCGACGACGGGCGCTCCGCCCAGGAGGGCCTGGACCAGCAGATTGCGGAGGCGGAGCAGGTTCTCGCCGCCACCAAGGGCAAGGTGGTCGACGAGACCGTCCGGACCGACCTGGCCGGACACGTCGCCACGGCCAAGGAGCTCGGCGCCACGCAGGCGCCGGCGATCCCCGCGTCCGGGACCACAGGGCTCGATACCCAGGAGGACATCGCCGCTCTCGAGGCCGAGGCGACCGAATGGGCGGCCGCCCTCCGCACCGCCTCGACGACGCTCGCCGAGGCGACCGAGAAAACCCGGTCGTCGAACCGGCAGTGGCAGCAGGACCGCAAGGACGCGAAGGCCGAGGCACACGCGGCGGCGGAACAGGCGAAGAAGACAGCCGCACAGCTCAAGACGGCGAAGAAGACGCTGACGAAGGTCACGGCACAGCTCAAGATCTCCGTGCGCGACTCCGAGTACACCCTGAGCTGGACCGCGGACGCCGGCGCCCCTGCCACCGTCCGCGACACCCTGGCGACCCACCGGAAGGAAGGGCAGGCGGCGCTCGCGGCCGTGGCGGACCGGGGCGAGCTGAGCTCCGTCCGGGGCCTGGGCGAGCGGCGGGAGGCGGCGCGGGCCGCCATCGAGGCGGCGGCGTGGGACGCCCGCGCCACCATCGCCGACGGATCCAACGGACGGCTCGATCTGGACACCCTGTGCAAGGTCGGGGTGGGGCCGGAGGGGCAGGACCAGTACCTGCGGTGCGACGCGACCAAGGCCTGGGAGAAGCTGGGAGCGGAGTTCGAGGCGGAGTTCGGCAAGCCGCTGCGTGTGGAGTACGGGTACCGGCCCTACGACTGGCAGCTCCAGGCGCTCGACGAGTTCGGCAGCGGGCAGGTGGCGGCACCCGGCACCTCGAACCACGGCTGGGCGCTGGCGGTCGACGTGCCGACGGACGACGGCTTCCGCTTCGGCCAGCCCGAGTACGAGTGGCTCGCCGCGAACGGGCCCGAGGTCGGCTGGCACCATCCGGAGTGGGCGCGGGCGGGCGGCGGTCGCGAGGAGCCGTGGCACTTCGAGTACACCGAGTGACCGCACGGCGAAGGCGCTGATCGGGGCGGTTGCGTACGGACTGGATAATGGGTGGGTGCAGTGCCCCCACTACGATGCCGGCCGCTGCCACTCCTGCACCCTCCTGGAGATCGACTACCCCACCCAGGTGCTCGACAAGGAGCGGCACGTCGCCACGCTCCTCGAACCGGTCCTGACGGGCTCACCTGGCTCGCCCGTCGAGACAACCGCCCCGACCGCTGGTTCGGGGCTGACCTGGCTCCCCGCGGTCAGCAGCCTGGAGTCCGGGTTCCGGAACAAGGCCAAGATGGTGGTCAGCGGCAGCGTCGCCGAGCCGGTGCTGGGCATCCTCGACCGCGGCGGCCACGGGGTCGACCTCACGGACTGCGGCCTCTACCCGGACGCCCTCCAGGCGTCCTTCGCGCCCTTGGCGGCCTTCGTCACGCGAGCCGGCCTGGAGCCCTACCAGGTCTCCGGCCGGGGCAAGCGCGCACAGCAGCGCGGGGAGCTCAAGTACCTCCTGGTGACCTTGTCGCCCGACGGCGAGCTCATGGTCCGCTTCGTGCTGCGTTCCCAGGAGGCGATAGCGCGCATCCGCAAGCACCTGGCCTCGTTGCGCACCGAGCTCCCGGCGCTGGCGGTCGTGTCGGCGAACATCCAGCCGAAGCACGCGGCGGTGCTCGAGGGCGACCTCGAGATCCCGCTCACCGAGCGCACCACCCTCCCGATGCGCATCGACGACATCACGCTCGACCTGCGCCCGCAGAGCTTCTTCCAGACCAATACGGCTGTCGCCACGGAGCTCTACCGACAGGCACGCACCTGGGTCGACGAGGTGGGTCCGAGCACGCTCTGGGACCTGTACTGCGGGGTGGGCGGCTTCGCGCTGCACTGCGCCGCGCCGGGTCGTGCCGTCACGGGGATCGAGATCAGCGCGGAGGCGATCGCCGCGGCGTCGGGCACGGTGGAGCGGCTCCGCGACGGTGGCGCCGCCGGGCGCTTCAGGGACGTCACGTTCGCGGCGGGCGACGCGACGGAGTTCGCCGTCGGACCGGCCGGTCCTGAGCTGCCCGAGATGGTGATCGTGAACCCGCCACGGCGGGGCATCGGCCCGGACCTGGCGCAGTGGCTCGAAGCCTCGGCGATCGAGCACGTCCTGTACTCGAGCTGCAACGCGACGACGCTTGCCAAGGACCTCGCCGCGATGCCGTCACTACGTCCGGTGCGGGCGCGCCTGCTCGACATGTTCCCGCAGACCTCGCACTACGAGGTGCTCGTGCTCCTCGAACGGACGTGATCGGGCGGGCCCAGCCGGTGTCCCCGCTCGCTGTCCGGGCTCGGCCCCGCCGGCTCCTGCCAGGATTCGCGCTGCGCCCTGCTCGACCGGCCGTTGCCCGGGTGCCCGTCCTCGGTCCGCTGGGAGCTCCCGCGCCCGGGGTGCGACCGCTTCTCCGGCTCGTCGGACCGGTCCGGACGCGCTGCCGCGCCTGACTTGCCGGGTGGTGCGTCGTCCTGCTTGGCCTGGCCGGGTGGCGTGCTGTCCTGCTTCGCGAGGCCGGGCGGCGTGCCGTCCTGCTTCGCGAGGCCGGGCGGCGTGCGATCCGTCCCGTTGGTGCCCTGCGGGGTGCCCGTGCTCGGTTCGGCGGGACTCGGCGAGTCGCCGGTGTCGGACGCCTGGTCTGCCGGCGCGCCGTCCTGCTTGGCCAGTCCTGGCGGTACATCTTGTTTGGCGAGGCCCGGCGGCACACCGTCCTGCTTGGCCAGGCCGGGTGGTGTGCCGTTGCCCGCCGCCAGGCCTGGCGGTACGAACCGAGTCGACTCCGGACGGTCCGCCTGCTCCTCCGCGTGCGATGTCGGACCGGCGTCAGGAACCGCGGCGTTCGCGTCACGTGGCGTGGAGACGGAGACCACCCCGGTCTCGAAGGGCGTCGGCACGGCCCCCGCGTCGCCGGCCACCCCGGTGGTGACGGCGCTGGTGAGGAAGAGCCCGCCTGCCACGGTCGCCGTCAGGCTGATCGGGTCCGTCAGGGCGCTCCGTACGGTCAGGGCCACGCGGGTGCCCAGCGCGGCGATCCCGCTGCCGAGGCCCGCACCCGTCGCGGCGGCACCTGCTGCACCGACCGCGGCACTCGCCTTCGCCGCCGTCGCGGCGCCGAGCAGCAGGACCGGAGCGGCGGCACGCAGCATCCAGTAGGACTCCCGGACGTCGACGAACGCCCGGGTGCAGCCTGCGCACTGAACCATGTGGTCCTCGACCTTCTGCCGACGGCCGGGCAGAAGACGGTTACGGACGAAGTCGTGCATCGAGGCCCTGGTGGACTCGCACTCGAGATTGTCGGCAGTGCCGGTGTGCGTCTCGGCGAAGCTGCTCGCGAGGCGGTTCTCGGCGCGGCGCAAGCGCCGCTTGGCGGCGTAGGGCAGCACTCCGATCTCGTCAGCGATCGCGGCCACGGGGCGAGATCCCACATGGTGGTCCCAGAGCAGCTGCTGGTCGCCGGCCGACAACCGCTCCATCGCCGCCGTGAGCACCTCGAAGTCCAGAGCTCGCTGGACCGGCGCGGTGCTGACCTCGCTCAGCGCGGCCTGGTGGTCCGGCAAGGGCTCCTCGTTCGCCATCGCCAGGGCCACGTCCACCGCGGCGGCGCCCCAGAACACGACGGGGTCGGACACATCGCCGTGCTTCAGGAGCTCGACGCACAACAGCTCGAGCCCGCGGCTCGCGGCCAGCTCGGGATCGACCCCGGGGACGCGCCGAGAGACCGTGAAGACGACAGCACGGCGGTGCGCTGCCCACTGGCTGAGGTCTGCGCTGGTGACGGTCACGCTGAACCCCTCCTGTACACGACCGGGCGCCGCGTGTTGTCACGATGCACGAGACCTCGGGCGTGCATGTTCGCAAAGAACGCAGGCGCATGGAAGGTGCCGTCGTGATCGGGCGACGATCTTGGGCTGTCGCCCAGCAGGGCTGTGCGTCCGCACAGTAAAGAGCGGTTGCGGGCCAGGTCATGAGCCCGCACGGCCATCAGTCCCCGGCCACTGATTCAGCGTCGTCGACGGCCTGTCCGGCTCCGTCCGCGACCGTGCCGAAGAGCACTGCCCAGATCTCGTCCAGCGTGGTGGTCGCGAGATCGATACCGGGCAGGTCGGCGAGGCCCAGGCCGGCGAGCAGGTCGTCCAACGCGCTGCTGACCGGGCTCGCGGGCGTGTCCGGTGGGTCCGGCGGTTCCGGTGGGCTGGGCGGCGGGTCTGCTGGTTCCTCCGGTGCGGGGCCGGGCGGGGGAACCGGCTCAGGCTTGTCCGCACCGCCGTCCGGTGCCGGGGGCGGGTCCGAGCCGGGACCTGGGTCGTCCGCCGGCGGGGCGTCGGGGGCTGGCGCGGGGTCGGTCCCGTCCTGCTCGGACGGTGCAGCCGGGGCAGCGTCCTCCTTGGGTGTGGTCGCCGGACGCGGCTGGGGGTCGGTCGGCGGGATGGACGGCGGCTGGTCCTGTGGCGTCCGGTCGGGCGCGCTCGGCGCGTCGTCGGCACTGCTGTTGTCATCAGTGCCGGCACCACCGCCGTCGCCCGCACCGTCACCTCCGCCACTGCCTGCGCCGCCTTCACCGCCACCTGCGCCGTCACCAGCAGGTCCGGTGTCCTGGATGGCTTGTACGGGTGGTTCGGTGGTCTGGTTGGCGATCAGGGCGAACGCGCCGCCGCCGATGGTCAGGGCGGCCAGGACTCCGGCCGCGACGGCGGTCTCCTTCTTGCTGGGCGTGCGTGGTCGCTTCCCGGTGCCCTTGGCCCCCGCTCCGGCCCCCGCACCTGCTCCGGCCCCCGTACCAGCTCCGGCTGCGGCGCCGATGCCGGCGGTGCTGGTGACGAGTCCGCCGGCGATGAGGTGCTGTCCGAGGTCGCGCAGCATCCAGGACACTTCGCGTACGTCGATGAACGCGCGGGTGCACTCGGCGCAGGCGTCCATGTGGACCTCGAGGCGCCGTTGGCGGCGGGGCAGGAGGCGGCCCTTGAGGTAGTCGTGCATGGCGGCGCGGGTGGTGCGGCACTCGGGTTCGTTGACGTGCTGGGCGTGGGCGGCGGCGAAGGCTCCGGCGAGGCGTTCTTCGGCGCGGCGTAGCCGCATCGTGACGGCGTGGGGGCGCACACCGAGGTTGGTGGCGATGTCGGTCACCGCGCGGTCGTGGACGTGGCGTTCGAGGAGGATCTGGCGGTCGTCGTCGGCAAGGTGGGTCAGGGCGTCGCGGAGCATGGTGACGTCGGCCTGGCGTTCCGAGTCCAGCTCGGCACCGGCGACCGGGGGTGTGAGGCCGTCGAGGGTGTCGTCCTCGACGGGGCGGGTGCGTCCGGCCTCGCGGGTCATGCTGATGGCTTCGTTGACGGCGGCGCGTCGCCAGTAGGGGGCGGGGTCGTCGATGGTGGTGCCGGTGGA
>NZ_JBEZZF010000010.1:0-116364 GCF_040639055.1 Promicromonospora sp. NPDC023987
GACCGGGTTCGCTAATGGTGCGACTCGTGGCCAACATGGTCGCCGGTCACATCATGCTCGTGCTCTGCTTCGCCGCCACGCAGTTCTTCGTCGCCGGTCTCGACAAGCTCGACCACCGGAGGCTCGACCACCGGAGCTCAGGCGCGGAACCAGACCGCCGTGTCCGAGGGGACGGCGACGGCGTCCGACGACGTGGCGAGGTCGCCCGAGGCCACGAGCACCTGTGCGTCGGCGGGCAGCACGAGCGGCTCGGCGCCCAGGTTGGCGACCACGACGACGCCGGCCACGCGGAAGGCGACGACGTCGGGAGAACCGACCAGGGCGTCGACCCACGAGAGCGAGCTGCCGCCGATCTTCTCGGACCGGCGCAGCTCGAGCGCCGTCCGGTACATCTCGTACGTCGAGCCCTCGACGCCGTACTGCTGGTCGGCCGCGAGGTCGGCGTAGACGTCCGGCTGCGGCAGCCACGTCTTGCCGGTGGAGCCGAACCCGTTGCCCGGCGCACCGCCGATCCACGGCAGCGGCACGCGGCAGCCGTCGCGACCGGGCTCCGCGCCGTCGGTCCGGAAGAACGACGGGTCCTGGCGCACCTCGGCGGGCAGCGCGGTGTGGTCCGGCAGCCCGAGCTCCTCGCCCTGGTACAGGTAGGCCGAACCCGGCAGGCCGAGCATCAGCAGGGTCGCGGCGCGGGCCCGGCGCAGGCCGAGCTCGGGGTCGGGCTGCGGGTCGGTCGCCGCGATGCCGTTGAGCTGGCGGCCCCCGATCTCGGCCAGGCCGAAGCGCGAGGCGTGCCGAACGACGTCGTGGTTGGACAGCACCCAGGTGGTCGGGGCGCCGACCGCGTCCATCGTGTTGTACGACACGTCGACGACGGTGCGCAGCCGCGCGGCGTCCCACGGGGCCGTGAGGAACGAGAAGTTGAACGCCTGGTGCATCTCGTCGGGACGCACGTAGCGGGCCAGCCGGCTCAGCGGCTCCACCCAGGCCTCGGCCACCAGGCAGCGGTCGCCCGGGTACTCCTCGAGCACCCGGTGCCAGGAGCGGTAGATCTCGTGCACGCCGTCCTGGTCGAACATCGGGCCGTTGTGCCCGGCGCCCGTGGAGCCGTCCTCGGGTGCGCCCGGGTCGGTGGCCGGCGCGTCGCCCTCCGCGACGGTGCCCTCGACCATCGACACCTGGCCCTCCCAGTCGGGCAGACCGGGCGCCTTGACCATGCCGTGCGCGACGTCGACGCGGAACCCGTCGACGCCCCGGTCGAGCCAGAACCGCAGCACCGCCTCGAACTCCTCGCGGACCTCCGGGTTCTCCCAGTTCAGGTCGGGCTGCGAGGTGTCGAACAGGTGCAGGTACCACTGCGGCCCGAGGGGGCCGTCGTTCTCCCGGGGCGCCAGCCGCGTCCAGGCCGGCCCGCCGAAGATGGACTGCCAGTTGTTCGGCTGCTCGTCGCCGGCCGGGCCGCGACCGTCGCGGAACATGTACCGCTCTCGGGCGGCCGACCCGGGGGCCGCCGCCAGCGCCTCCTGGAACCAGACGTGCTTGTCGGAGGAGTGGTTGGGCACGAGATCGACGATGATCTTGAGGCCGCGTTCGTGGGCGCCGTCGAGCATCTCGTCGAAGTCGGCGAGGGTACCGAACAGCGGGTCGATGTCGCGGTAGTCGGCGACGTCGTAACCCGCGTCCTTCTGGGGGGAACGGTAGAACGGGCTCAGCCAGACGGCGTCGACCCCCAGCTGCTTCAGGTGGTCCAGCTTGGCGGTGACGCCCGGCAGGTCGCCGATCCCGTCGCCGTTGCCGTCCGCGAACGAGCGCGGGTAGACCTGGTAGATCACAGCGTCGCGCCACCACTCGCCGTTCCCGGCGGGGGTGTGGACGAGGGTTCCGGCGCTGAGGTCGTCGGTGGTGAGCGGGGCAGTACGTGTCACGTGTCGCGTCCTCGTGGTGGGGGGTATGTCGGCTGTAACGCTTGCTGCAAGCGTACGGGAGAGAACTAGCTCCGCGGAGCGGCGGGGGCGGCGCCCGTCGAGCCCCGGACGACCAGCTCGGGGGTGAACAGCAGCTCCGAGCGGGGCGCCCGCTCACCGTGGATCTCGGTGAGCAGCGCGCTGACGGCGGCGTGCGCCATGTCGGCGACCGGCTGGCGCACCGTGGTCAGCGGCGGGTCGGTGAACGCGACCAGGGGGGAGTCGTCGTACCCCACGACGCTCACGTCGTCCGGCACGGACAGGCCACGCGAGTGTGCGGCGCGCACCGCGCCGAGCGCCATCAGGTCGGAGCCGCAGACGACGGCGGTGTGGCCGGAGTCGAACAGCTCTCCGGCCGCCGCCTGGCCGCCCTCCAGCGTGTAGAGGGTGAGGGCCACGTGCTCGCGCGCCTCCTGCTCGGTGGCCGCGAGGCCGTGCCGCACGAGCTGGGCCGCGAACGCCTCGATCTTGCGCTTGGCCGGGACGAAGCGGTCGGGGCCGATCGCCATGCCGATGCGACGGTGGCCCAGCGCCACCAGGTGGCGTACGGACAGCTCGATGCTGGCGGCGTCGTCGGGGGAGACGAACGGCGCGTCGATGCCGTCGGCATACCCGTTGATCAGCACGATCGGCAGCCCGCGCCCGCGCAGCCGCTGGTAGCGCTCGGTCGACGCCCGCGTGTCGGCGTGCTTGCCCGAGACGAACACGATGCCGTCCACCGCGTGGTCGATGAGGGTCTCGACGTACTCGTCCTCTGTGGTGCCGCCCGGCGACTGGGTGCACAGCAGCGGCGTGTAGCCGCGCGACGCGAGCTGTGACTCGATCGCTTGCGCAAAGGCAGGAAAGACTGGGTTGGACAGCTCCGGGACGACCAGGCCGATGAGCCCGGCGGGCCGCGCGCGCAGCGCCGAGGGGCGCTCGTACCCGAGCACGTCCAGGGCGGCGAGCACGGCCTGCCGCGTCTCGCCGGCGACGCCGGGCTTGCCGTTGAGCACGCGCGACACGGTCGCGGTGGAGACCCCTGCCTGCTCGGCGAGGTCGGTGAGTCGGGTGCGCACGCCTGGCAGCCTAAGTGACATGTGACTTCCTCGTCCCCGCTGATGCCCGGATGTCGGCACCACGTTGTCGCCGCCGGTGTCCATGACCGGCTGCAAGCGATTCTGCAATCTTATCGCAACGGCTTGCAACATTACCGGATCGGGCCGTACGGTTCGGGCAACGAACCAGGCCCGCCTCGGGCCGCGAACACCGGGAGTGACGATGCGACGGAGCATCCTGACCGCCGCTGCGCTGACCGCGACGCTGGCGCTGGCCGCCTGCTCGGGCGGCGCGGAGGAACCAGCCGGCGAGGAGACCTCGGCCGCGCCCGACGGGACGGGCGCCACCCTGACCGTCTGGGTCGACGAGACCCGCCAGGCCGCCGTCGAGGGCGCGGCTGCCGGCTTCGAGGAGTCGACGGGCGCCGAGGTGGAGGTGGTGCTCAAGAACTTCGAGGACATCCGCCCCGACTTCCTGGCGCAGGTGCCGACGGGCAAGGGCCCGGACATCACGGTCGGCGCGCACGACTGGCTCGGCGAGCTGACGACCAACGGCGTCGTGGCCCCTATCGAGCTCGGCGACACGGCAGACGCGTTCGAGCCCGTCTCCGTGGCGGCCTTCACGCAGGACGACCAGGTCTACGGCCTGCCGTACGCGGTGGAGAACATCGCGCTCATCCGCAACACCGAGCTCGCCCCCGAGGCGCCCGCCACCTGGGACGACGCGATCGCGGCCGGCAGGGACGCCGGCACGAAGTACCCGCTGCTGATCCAGACCTCCACCGAGGGCGACCCCTACACGTTCTACCCGCTGCAGATGTCGTTCGGCGCCCCGGTGTTCGAGCAGAACGAGGACGGCTCCTACGCGTCGGAGCTCGCGCTCGGCGGCGAGGGCGGCACGGAGTTCGCGCAGTGGCTGGCCGAGCAGGGCGAGGCAGGCACCCTGAGCACCGACGTCACGTACGACATCGCGGTGGCAGCCTTCGCCAAGGGCGAGTCCCCGTACATCGTGGGCGGCCCCTGGATGCTGGAGCAGTTCCAGGACCTCGACCTGGCGATCGACCCGATCCCGAGCGCCGGCGGCGAGCCCGCGCACCCCTTCGTGAGCGTGGCCGGCTTCTACGTGAGCGCCCAGAGCGAGAACGCTCTGCTCGCCAACGACTTCCTGGTCAACCACATGGCCACCACCGAGGCGCAGCTCGCACTCTACGAGGCGGGGGACCGGCCGCCGGCCCAGCTCGAGGCCGCCGACACCGCCTCGGAGGACCCGATCACCGCGGGCTTCCGCCAGGTGGGCGCCGACGCCGTCCCGATGCCGTCGCTGCCCGAGATGGGCGCCGTGTGGGCCTACTGGGGCGTGACCGAGGCCGCGATCGTCTCCGGCAAGTCCGACCCCGCCAAGGCCTGGGACAAGATGGTCGCCGACATCCAGGGCGAGATCGGTTGATGTCCTCGCCTGCGACCCGGGGCTCCGGCCGGACCGGCTGGAGCCCCGGGTTTCTCGTCAAGCTGGTCCTGATCGCGCTGGTCGACGCCCTCGGCGTGTACGCGGTACTCGCCGCGTGGGGCGCCGAGTCGTGGGGCATCCTCGCCGCGATGGTGGCGCTGCTGCTCGTGGCCAACTGGGCCTACTTCAGCAAGCGCGCGCTCCCGCTGAAGTACATCCTGCCGGGGCTCGCGTTCCTGCTCGTCTACCAGGTGTACGTGGTCGCCTACACGGGCTACGTCGCGTTCACCAACTACGGCGACGGGCACAACTCGACCAAGGAGCAGGCGATCGAGGCCCTCCTGGTGCAGAACGAGCGTCGGGTGGAGGGCTCGCCGTCGTCCCCCCTCACGGTGGTGACGGCTGGTGAGACGCTCGGCTTCGCCGTCGTCTCGCCCGACGGCGAGGTGCGGGCGGGTACGGCCGACGAGCCGCTCACCGCCGTCGACGGCGCCGCCGTGGATGCCGGTCGGGTCACCGCCCTTCCCGGGTACGAGGTGCTGGAGTACGCCGAGGTCCTGGAGCGGCAGCAGGAGGTCACCGACCTGCGCGTGCCCGTCTCGGAGGACCCGAACGACGGCTCGATCCGCACCCAGGACGCCCGCACGGGGTACGTCTTCACGTCCACGCTGACGTACGACGTGCCGTCCGACACCATGACGGACACCACGACCGGCGTCACCTACACGCCGAACGACGACGGCCAGTTCGAGGCCGCGGACGGCACGACCCTGCCGGTGGGCTGGCGCGTGCTCGTGGGCCTGGACAACTTCGTCACGGCGTTCGGCGACGACCGGTACGCGGGCCCGTTCGGCAAGATCCTGCTGTGGACGTTCGCGTTCGCGGTGCTCTCGGTGGCCTCGACGTTCCTGCTCGGCCTGTTCCTGGCGATCGCGTTCAACGACGCGCGCCTCCGTGGGCGGCGGATCTACCGGACGCTGGTGATCCTGCCGTACGCGATCCCCGGGTTCCTCGCGGCCCTGCTGTGGTCGGGCATGCTGAACCGGTCCTACGGATTCGTCAACGAGGTGCTGCTCGGCGGGGCCCAGATCCCGTGGCTCACCGACCCGGTGCTCGCCAAGCTGGCGGTGCTCGGCGTGAACCTGTGGCTGGGGTTCCCGTACATGTTCCTCATCTGTACCGGCGCGCTGCAGTCCCTGCCGGGTGACGTGCTGGAGGCCGCGAAGATCGACGGCGCGGGCCGGTGGCGCACCTGGCGGTCCATCACCCTGCCGCTGCTGCTCGTCGCGACGGCCCCGCTGCTCATCTCCAGCTTCGCCTTCAACTTCAACAACTTCACGCTGATCTACATGCTCACCGGGGGCGGCCCGCGGTTCGGCGACGCCTCGGTGCCGCTCGGACACACCGACATCCTCATCTCGATGGTCTACTCGGTCTCCGGGCTCGACGGCACCGCGTCCAAGGACTACGGCCTGGCCAGCGCCCTGTCGATAGTCATCTTCGTGGTGGTCGCGACCATCTCCGCCCTCGCCTTCCGGCGCACCCGATCGCTCGAGGAGATCGCCTGATGAGCACGACGATCCCAGCGGCCCGCCCGGCGGCCCCGCCCCGGCGGCCCGCGCCGTCCCGGCGTCCGTCGGCTGCCCGCTGGTTCTCCGACCTCGGCTGGCGGCACCTGGTCGGCGTCCTCGCCGTCGTCTACGCGGGCTTCCCGCTGGTCTACGTCGTGTCGGCCTCGCTGGCCGACGGCGGCACGCTCACCGGCTCCAACGACCTGTTCGCGTCGGTGTCGAGCGCCAACTACGTGGCCCTCGGCGGCACGGAGTTCTGGACCTGGATGGCCAACACCCTGGTGGTGGCGGTCGCGACGGGGGCCGGGACCGTGCTCATGGGCGCCGCGGCGGCCTACGCCTTCTCCCGGTTCCGGTTCAGCGGACGCCGGGTGGGGCTCACCGCCCTGCTGATCATCCAGATGTTCCCGCAGATGCTCGCGTTCGTGGCGATCTTCCTGCTGCTCATCTCGCTCGGCAACGTCGTACCGGTGCTCGGGCTCGACTCGAAGCTGGCACTGATCTGCGTGTACCTGGGCGGCGCGCTCGGGGTGAACACGTTCCTCATGTACGGGTTCTTCAACACGGTGCCGCGCGAGATCGACGAGGCCGCGAAGATCGACGGCGCCTCGCACGCGCAGATCTACTGGACCATCGTGCTGCGCCTGACCGCGCCGATCCTCGCCGTGGTGGGGCTGCTCAGCTTCATCAGCACGTTCGGCGAGTTCATCATCGCGCGCGTGCTGCTGCAGTCGGAGGAGAGCTGGACGCTCGCCGTCGGCCTCTACGGCTGGGTGTCGTCGCTGCAGGAGGCGAACTGGGGGCTGTTCACGGCGGGCGCCGTCGTCTCGGCGCTGCCGGTGCTGGCGCTGTTCCTCTTCCTGCAGAAGTACATAGTGGGCGGCCTGACGGCGGGCTCGGTCAAGGGCTGACCAGCCGGGCGCCCGCTGGTCGGGCTTGCCGAGACCCGCTTCTCGGCAAGCCCGACCGACGGACGGCTCAGGTGAGTTCGGCCTTCAGTCCCGAACGAGATCGGCTACCCGGTCGAGCACCTTCTCCCGTACCTTGCACGGATCGTCATCAATGTCCTTCGCAGCTCGACGTACTCGCTCCACGACGTCGTCCACCAGCGCCCTGGACTGCTCGATCGGTCGGCCCCACGTCGCTGACTCCGCCGCGAGGTCGCCCGGTTTGATGTACCGCAGCCGCGTCTTGCCGTTCACCGCGAGACCGGAGCGGTCATACCGTGGAACGACCAGATGGACTGCGGCCGCGTCGTACATCGGTGCGGGATGCAGCCGGGCCTGCGCGTCGATGATGTAGGAGTAGTTCTTCGCGTGCGAGTCACCATTGCCGACGATGACGTTGAACGTCACCTGTTCGAGCAGTGCATCGAGGAATGTTTCTGGGTCGGCAGCGTGCTCGGTGGCCTGGTTCGCGAGGGCCGCAAGGTGGCCAGGGCTACGTTCTTGTTCGTACTTGTCTCGCGTTGCGAGCCCCAGGCCCTGCGCCAGATCCTCCTGATGGATACGCACGCCGTCGACACGGTCGTAACGTTCGACGACGATTGCTGTCCGGCCGTCGAACTCTTGGATCTCGGTCGTCGCGGCCGATACGCCCGCCGCGCGGGCAAGGCGCATCGTCCAGTCCTCGAGCCGGACGAGGTCGGGAATCACCGCGTCGGAGATCGGCTCGGGCTTCACGATGTGCGTCGACGCTGCTCCACCGAGCGGCCATGCCCAGCCGTCCGGCGTCGCCGTGAGCAAGACCTTCGCCTGGATCCCGCCCAGTGAAGCGGTCATGGGAAGGTCGTCCGCGACCGGCAACGTCGGGAGGTCGGAGACGACGCTGCCGACCTCTGCGTCGGAGAGAAGGCGGAGCGTTCCCGACGGCGGCGCTGTGCCGGACGGAAGAACCTGGACTGCGCCGGCGCACTCCGCCCCCAGCGCACGGAGCAGGCCGAACACGTCGTCGGGGGCCACACCGTTCTCCCGTTCAAGCTGTCCGCGAAGTGGCGATTCCGGCAGGAGGCCCTCGAAATAGCGTTCCAGGTGCGCACCCTGGACGCGACGCACTGTGGTCGGCAACGAGAGCGACAACGGACACGCGCCTTCGCCCCAATGTGCGATCGCCTCGGGCGTCCACATGAGGCGGAGCCGGCCGTTGCGGAGTCGGGTCAGCTCGGCGACGTGGATCCCGTGCAGCCAGACTGCAAGTGTGTTCTCAGTGGGCGTCATCGAAGGCCACACTGACCTGTGCGTCGCGCGGGATGACATAGATCTCGTAACCGGCACTGGCCAACGTCTTCGTCAGCACGGCGGTGGTGACGGGCACTCCACGCTCAAGTCGTGAGAGCGTCGGCCGCGAGGAGCTGATGAGATCGGCTAGCTCGGACTGGCTGAGACCGGCGGACTCCCGGGCCCCCTTCGCGGCGGCGCCGAGAGCGGCGAGGCCGCGGACGCGGAACCATCGCTGAATCATATGCGATTCATCCTCTCGGGGATTTGTGGTGAATCAGATATGAGTCATTCTCTGTCATGAGCGACGACGCGTCAAATTTGATTCACGTTGTTCCCAGCGTCCGGCCTCGCAGAGCCTATCGGCCGAGAGGTTCAGGACCCGGGTGTGACCAGCCGGGCGTGGAGCGCCTGGGCCGACAGGTCGGTCAGCGACGCGACCTGGTCGACCACGACGCGCAGGCGGCCCGCGTCGTCGGGCGCCGCTCGCCAGTCCGCGGCGAACGGCGTCTCCAGCTCGTCCGGGGCGCGGTCGGCGAGCACGCCGACCAGCTCGGCCAGGATCTCCCGCTCCCGCAGGTAGCGGGGCTCCTGGCCGCGCGGTGCCATGACGTAGGTGACGGCGATGCCCTTGAGCGCGAGGATCTCGTGCTCCGTCTCGGCCGGCACCACGAGCCGGGCGGCATAACGGGTGAGGGGGCCCTCGCCGAACTCGGCCCGCGTCGCGGTGATCGCGGAGCCGATGAACCGGCCGATGAGCTGGCTCGTCATGTCCTTGAGCGAGGCAAGGGACCTGCGCGACCCGTCGAACGCCCGCACGAGGTGCCCGACGCCGCGCAGGTAGTCCTGCAGCCGCCCGATGGCCGCGTCGATGGCGTCCTCGGTGTACCAGTCGCCGTACCAGGCCCGCACGTACTCGGCCACGCGCGCCCGCTCCGCGGCGTCCGCCATGAGGTCCAGGTCGATGCGTCCGGCCACCACGCCGTCCTCGACGTCGTGCACCGAGTAGCTGATGTCGTCGGCGAGGTCCATGACCTGAGCCTCGAGGCACTTCACGCCGTCGGGCGCGTCCTGGCGGAGCCACGTGAACACGGGGAGGTCGTCGGCGTACACGCCGAACTTGCGGCTCGCCGTGCCGTCCGGCCGCGCGGGGCCGGCGCCGTAGGCCCACGGGTACTTGACGCTCGCGTCGAGGCTCGCGCGGGTGAGGTTGAGGCCGGCGGGGGTGTCGTCGTCGGCGAGCACCTTGGGCTCGAGCCGGGTCAGCAGGCGCAGGGTCTGCGCGTTGCCCTCGAAGCCGCCGATCGGCTCGGCGATCTCGGCGAGCGCCGTCTCGCCGTTGTGCCCGAAGGGCGGATGGCCGAGGTCGTGGGTGAGGCACGCGGTGTCGACGACGTCGGGGTCGCAGCCCAGGGAGCGGCCCATGCCGCGGCCGACCTGCGCCACCTCGAGGGAGTGCGTCAGCCGGGTGCGCACGAAGTCGTCGTGCCCCGCGCCGAGCACCTGCGTCTTGGCGCCGAGGCGCCGCAGCGCGGAGGAGTGCACCACGCGGCCCCTGTCGCGTTCGAACGGGGTACGGGCCTGGGACTTGGGCGGTTCGGACACCCAGCGCTCGACGTCCTGCGCGCTGTACGACGGCGGGATGCTCTTCCCGAGGGCTTGCTCCACGCGTCCACTCTAGTCACGCTGGCCGACATCCCCGGAATCCCGCCGCGCTGCCGCTGCCGCTTCCGCAGCCCGGTGTGGTCGGCGGAGGCAGGGCCCGGCCACTGCCTCCGCCGCGGCGGACCTACTTGTTGTTGCTGTACCAGCTCAGGCCGCCGGGAAGGTTGATCGAGTGCTTCTTGGTCCGGGAGTTCCAGGTCCAGGGACCGATCTTGAAGCTCATGGACGACAACCCCTTCTGGGTGATGTTGAACTTGAGCGGGCCGAGCGACAGCCTCTTGCGATACCGGATTCCCATGTTCCTGACTTTCCTCCTCGGGTCGGGGCAAAGCGTACCGAACCGCACGAGCCCGGCAAAGCACGCGTTCGTTCCCGGAGAGTTCTGCGGATGACCATGTACCTGCTGCCAGGATCGGGCCTGATCTGGCAGCAGCTACATGGTCATCCGTTGATCAGTCGCGGGATGACATCCTGGCGTCGCTCGCCGCCTGGACGGCCTCCGGCGTCGCCGGTCACTTCACCGGGGACTTCGTCCGGGCCGTTGGCGTGGCCCCTGGTGAGTACGCCAGGAGCTGCGCGGCGGCGCAGCGCTGAACCCTGACGGCGTGCGGCTGTGGACGGCGGCGCCGAGGTCCGGTGCGCGAGCATAGACTTCCAGGCGTGGCCGGGCTGATCAGACGTGAGGATGTGGACCAGGTCCGCGAACGCGCGCGGATCGACGAGATCGTCTCGGCGCACGTGACCCTCAAGCCCGCCGGAGTGGGTGCGCTGGTGGGTCTGTGCCCCTTCCACGACGAGCGCAGCCCCAGCTTCAACGTGCGGCCGAGCGTCGGCCGCTACCACTGCTTCGGCTGTGGCGAGGGCGGCGATGTCATCGAGTTCATCATGAAGATGGACGGGCTGAGCTTCACCGAGGCCATCGAGTACCTCGCGGGCAAGACGGGCGTGCAGCTGCGCTACGAGGAGGGCGGCAACGCCCGGCCCCGCGAGGAGCCGGGCAAGCGGCAGCGCCTGCTGGAGGCCAACCGCGTGGCCGCGGAGTTCTTCGCGGAGCAGCTCATGGGCCCGGGGGCCGCCGCGGCGCGCACGTTCCTCGCCGAGCGCAGCTTCGACCGGTCCGACGCCGAGCACTTCGGCGTCGGGTTCGCGCCCAAGGGCTGGGACGCGCTGCAGCGCCACCTCCAGGGCCGGGGCTTCACCCAGCCGGAGCTCGTCGCCAGCGGCCTGATGTCGCAGGGCCAGCGCGGCATCTACGACCGGTTCCGCGGCCGGGTCATCTGGCCCATCCGGGACGTGACGGGGGCCGTGATCGGCTTCGGCGCGCGCCGCCTGTTCGAGGACGACCAGGGCCCCAAGTACCTCAACACCCCCGAGACCAGCCTCTACAAGAAGTCGCACGTGCTGTACGGGATCGACCTCGCCAAGCGGGAGATCGCCAAGGGCAAGCGCGTGGTGGTGGTCGAGGGGTACACGGACGTCATGGCCGCGCACCTGTCCGGCGTCACGACGGCGGTGGCCACGTGCGGCACGGCCTTCGGCGCCGACCACGCCAAGGTGGTGCGCCGGCTGCTCGGCGACACGACCGCCGGCGGTGGCCTGCAGCTGACGTCGGGCGGGACCGTGGGCGGCGAGATCATCTTCACGTTCGACGGGGACGCGGCCGGGCAGAAGGCCGCCGAGCGTGCGTACGGCGAGGACCAGCGGTTCTTCGCGCAGACCTACGTGGCCGTCGCGGACGGCGGCATGGACCCGTGCGACCTGCGCATGGCGAACGGCCCCGAGGCCGTGCGGGCGCTGGTCGACGGCCGCAAGCCGCTGTTCGCCTTCGTCATCCAGGCCAAGATCAAGCAGTTCGACCTGAACACCGTCGAGGGCCGGGTGTCCGCCGTGCGGGCCGCGGCCCCGGAGATCGTGGGGATCCGGGACCGCAGCCAGCGCGACGGCTACATGCGCGAGGTGGCGGGATGGATCGGCACGGAGATCGACGAGGTGCGCCGGGAGGTCGGCCGTGCGGCGTCGACACCGTCCCTGCGTCGCGCACCCGACCGGGCCGGCGGCGACCGCCAGCCCGGCGCCGCGGCGTCGTCGACCGGGAACGGGCCGGAGGGGGACGGGCCGCCGTCGGGTGCCGTGCCGCAGGTCTCGGCGCCCGACCTGCGCGACCCCGTGGCGCGCGCCGAGTGGCTTGCCCTCGTCGCGGTGCTCCAGTACCCGCAGCACGTACCGGCGTCGTTCGACGACCTGGGCGAGGAGGCGTTCGTCGTGCCCGCGTGGCAGGCGGTGCACACCGCGATCCGGGCGGCCGGGGGCGTCGCGGCCGGGCGTGAGATCTCCACGGCGCTGTGGGTCGCGGCCGTGCTCGAACAGGCGCCCGGAGCCGTGGCGAGCCTGGTCACGCAGCTCGCCGTGGCGGACCTCCCGGAGGACCGCGAGTCCGCGATCGGTGCGGTGGTCGAGGGTGTGGTGCGGAACGTCGCCGACCACGTGCTGGGTCGTCGGGTGGCCGACGCCAAGAGCCGCCTGCGCCGGCTGGACCCGGACACCGAGGCCTACCAGACGGCGTTCGCCGAGCTCCTGACGGTCGAGGCCGAACGCCGGACCCTCCGCGAGAGCGCAAGCGCCTAGCCGTGCGCCCGCCCGCGCCACCGGAACGCCGGGCCGCGCCACCGGAACGGGTGGTCGGCAAAACGTCAGGTGATCGGCAACCCGGGTTACCGATCACCTGACGTTCTACCGACCACCCGGTCGGCCAGCCGGCCAGCGGCTGCTACGGGGCCGGGTGGGCCCTGGCCAGCAGCTCGCCGTCGGCCGTCGTCGCGGCCAGGAGCCCCGATGCGGCGGCAACCAGCACCGACGCCAGCGGCATCGGCGTCGCTGACGTGTGCGCCATGTCGCCCGCCGCGAACACCCCTGGCACGCTCGTCCGGCCCATCGGGTCGACCTCGACGGCGCCCGACTCCTGCATCCGCAGACCGAGCTGCGCCGCGAACGGAGCACGCTGGGCGAACTCGGACGCCACGAAGACGCCGCCCACCTCAGCGGAGGGTCCCTCGGCGAACGACACGGTGGCACCGGTGGCGCTGCGGTTCAGCTCCTTGACGGGTTCCGGCCGGACGGCGACGCCCGCGTCGTCGAGCTGGGCGCGGATGCCCGGTTCGAGGTCCCCGCCGTCGGCCAGGACGGTGAGGCGGCTCGCGATGCGCTCCAGCAGGAACGCGACCCGGGCCACGTGCGGTCCGTTGCCGAGCACCGCGACGTGCTTGCCGCTCAGCTCGTGCCCGTGGCAGTACGGGCAGACGGCGGCGACGGTACCGAACAGCCCGTCGAGGCCGGGGATCGCGGGAAGGGTGTCCCGCAGACCCGTCGCGAGCAGCACCGTGCGGGTCGCGAGCGACTCGGGGCCGTCGGCGCCCGGCTCGGCGCCGAGCTCGACCCGGAACCCGTCGCCGTCCGGCACGACGGCGGTCGCGGCCGCCTCGCGCACCGTCACCGTCGAGTAGGCGGTCAGCTCGGCGCGGGCCGCGGCGCGGAACTCGGCCGGCGGTGTGCCGTCCCGCGTCACGAAGTTCTGCAGGTGCTCGGCGCGCGCGTTGCGGTACTCGCCGGAGTCGAGCAGGAGGACACGCCGGTGCATGCGGCCGAGCGTGAGAGCCGCCTGCAGCCCGGCCGGGCCACCGCCGATCACCACGGCGTCGTAGGGGCTGGTCGAGGGGTCTGGTGCGGACATCGCGGGGCTCCGGTTCCTGGGGCGTCGTGCGGTACTGCCTCAGGATCTGACTTCAGGTCAACCTGAAGTCAAGCCGCTGCGCCGGCCGTGTCCTTCGGGTGGTCGCGGGGGAGCAGCAGCGCGGTCACGGTCAGCAGGGCGGCGCACGCGGCGACGGACCAGAACACCAGGTGCATGGCCTGGGCCAGGCCCGGACCCTCGGGGACGCCGTTCGGGCCCACCGTGGTCGCGGCGTTCACCACGGCGCCGAGCGCGGCCACGCCGACGGCCTGCCCGATCGACCGGGCGAACATGTTGGTGGCGGTCACCGCCCCGCGCTCGCTCCAGCCCACGCTGTGCTGCGCGGCCAGCAGCGTCGGCACGGAGACCATGCCCATGCCCAGCCCGATCACGAACACCGCGGCGGAGACGTGCCAGAACTGGGAGCCGGTGCCCAGGCCGAGCGTGAGGAGCGAACCGGCCAGGACGGTCCCCGCCCCGATGGTGCCGGTCCAGCGAAAGCCGATCGACAGGTAGACCCGGCCCGACAGGGTCGACGCCAGCGGCCAGCCGACCATGAGGGAGGCCAGCGCGAACCCGGCCACGAGCGCCCCGGTGCTGAGCACGCCCTGCGCGTAGATGGGCACGTAGGTGGTCAGGCCCAGCGTGATGACGCCGATCATGAGCGACGCCGCCGTCGACGCCCCGACCACGCGGCGGCGCAGGAGCCGCAGGTCGAAGATCGGGTGCGCGCTCCTGCGGGCCGACACGGTGAACGCCGCGAGCAGCACCGCTGAGGCGACGAAGATCCCGATCGACTGCGGCGACGACCAGCCCCAGGCGGTGCCGCCCTCGAGCAGGCCCAGCACCAGGAGCGTGCTTCCACCGGTCAGCAGGACGGCGCCGCGGTAGTCGACCGGCTCGCGCATACCCTCGCGCCGTTTCTCGTGGAACCGGCGCCAGAGCACGACGGCGGCGACGGCGGCGACCGGCACGTTGACCCAGAAGATCCAGCGCCAGCTCACGAACTCGCTGAACACGCCGCCGAGGGTCGGGCCGAGCACGGACGACACGGCCCACACGCTCGCGAGGTACCCCTGGATCTTGGCGCGCTCCGCGATGGTGTAGATGTCGCTGGCGATGGTCATGGACATCGGCATGATCGCGCCGGCGCCCAGGCCCTGCAGCACCCGGAACCAGATGAGCGCCGGCATGCTCCAGGCGACGGCGCACAGCACCGAGCCGAGCAGGAAGAGTCCGATCCCCACCATCATCACGCGCTTGCGCCCGAACACGTCGGCCAGCCGCCCGTACAGGGGGACCGTGACCGCCTGGGCCAGCGTGTACGCGGAGAACAGCCACGGGACCTGCTCGAACGCACCGAGCTCTCGCGCGACGGTGGTCGACGCCGTGGCGAGGATCGTGACGTCGAGGGCGACGAGCGCCGTGGAGAGCATCAGCGCGCCGAGGACCGGGCCGCGGTCGCCGCGCAGGCCGAGCCGCACGTCGACGGCGGCGTCGGCGGGCTGCGCGGTCATGTCAGGATCCTTCGGGTGTGCTGCACGACACTTACAAAGTTGCCCGGGGCAGCGCCTATTCCCGTGCGGACGAACCGGTCGGGGCGTTGCCAGGGGTGCCGCCCGGCCAGCCCTCCGGGACGATGTCGCGCCCGCCGGCGGGCACCGAGTCGGCCAGCCGGCCGAGCGTCGCGAGAAACGTGTCGACGTCGGGGCCGTCGCCGATCGAGGCCCGCAGCGTGCTGTCGAACCCGATCGCGGCGGACCTGAGGTCATCGAAGAGCGCCCCGCCCGCCGCGGTGACCTCGATGCGCTGGACCCGGCGGTTCGAGGCCTCGCGCGTGCGCACCACCAGGCCCCGGTCCTCCATGCCGCGCAGGTGGTGGGTCAGCGTGGCCTCCCGGATGCCGACGGCGCGGGCCAGCTCGCGCTGGGTGGCCGGCGTGCCCTGGTGCAGGGCGAGCAGGATGTGCCAGACCTGCCAGCTGCCACCATGCTGGGCGAGCAGGGCGTCGAACGCGCGCATGACGCGCTGCACGGACTGCCACATCGAGACCGCGACCGGGACCGGCCCGGACCTGGCCGGTCCCGTCCCGCGGTCCGTGCCGCCGGGTTCGGTGCTGGACTGCCCACTTGGTCGCATGGTCGCAGAGTAGTTCGGTGGCCGCCGAAATGCATTGACGGCTAATCCTTAGATGCCTAACGTTGGCGCCGGAGGTTCCGATATCGACGTCGGAGGTTCCGATATCGACCTGGAGGCTTGAGATGGCTACCCACGAAGTGCTCGACGACACCCTGGCCCCGCTCGCGGCCGCGCTCGGCGACCGTCTGCTCACCCCCTCCGCCGCGGCGTTCGCCGAGACGGCGGCGGTGTTCATGGGCGGCCCTGAACGCACCCCGGTCGCGATCGCGCGGGTACGGGACACCGCCGAGGTGGCCGCCGTGCTCGCCGTCGCACGCGAGGCGGGTCTGCCCCTCGCGGTCCGCAGCGGCGGGCACAGCTACGTCCGGCACGGTCTGGCCGACGGCGGGCTCGTCCTGGACCTGCGCCTCATGGACGGCATCGAGATCGACGCGGCCGCCGGCGTCGGGCACGCGCAGGGCGGCGTCCTCGCCGGCGCCTACGTCACTGCCGCTGGCGAGCACGGCCTGGCCACCGGATTCGGCGACACCGGGAGCGTCGGCATCGCGGGCCTCGCGCTCGGCGGCGGTATCGGCTACCTCAGCCGGCTCGACGGCCTCACCCTCGACAGCCTGCTGGGCGCCGAGGTGGTCCTCGCCGACGGGACGGTGGTGGAGGCCAACCCCGACGAGCATCCCGACCTGTACTGGGCGCTGCGGGGCGGCGGCGGGAACCTCGGTGTCGTGACGCGGCTCGACCTGCGGCTGCGCGAGCTGCCAGTGGTCACGGGCGGCATGCTCGCGTGGGCCGCGGAACCGGGCACCCTCACCTCGATCCTGACGGCGCTCGCCGAGGCGCCGGCCGAGCTCTCGGCCATGGTCAACGTGATGATCGCCCCGCCGATGCCGATGATCCCGGCGGAGCTGCACGGCAAGGCGCTCGTCATGGCGCTGGTGTGCTTCGCGGGCCCGGCGGCGGAGGCGGAGGCGTCGCTCGCGCGGCTGCGAGCGCCCGGCGCGGTGCACGACAGCGTGCGCGAGATCGCGTATCCCGAGATGTTCGCGGGTCCTGGCGGGCCGGCCGGTGGGGGTACGGCCGCCGCGCGGACCGGGTTCCTCGGCGACGGCGTCTGGGCACCCTCCGATGCGTGGTCCGCTGCCGCGATCGAGGCGGTGTCCGGCGCGACGCACGGAGTGGCCGTGGTGAACCTCCGGCCCATGGGCGGCGCGATCGCCCGCACCGACGCGTCCGCTACGGCCTTCGCGCACCGGGACGCCGCCTGGATGGTCACCGTGCAGGGACTGGTGCCGAACCCGGACGCCGCGCCCGCCCTGCGCGAGTGGGTGGAGTCGGCGGCGGGCGAGCTCGGCGTCGGCGGCAGGGGCTACGTCAACTTCATGGGCACAGCCACGGAGCAGGACGTGCGCGACGCCTACCCCGAGGCGACACTCGCCCGGCTGCGCGAGGTGAAGCGGACGTACGACCCCGGCAACCTGTTCGCGTCGAACCACAACGTGGCGCCGTGACCTGCGTCCTCGTCGGGCGTGCTCCTTGCGGCTACCTGCCCGCTCTGGGTGCAAGGGTCATGCGCACGACGAGGACGCAGGTCACGGCGTAGCCGACTACCTGGAGCAGGCTCAGGGCTGTCAGGAGGCGCATTCCGACGGCGGCGTTCTCGACCGTACCGACGACGGCGGCGATGGCGACCGCGCCCAGCAGTGCTGCCGCGGCGATCCGGGTGCGGCGGTGCGGGTAGCTGAGGAGGGCCGCCGCCAGCAGGGGCCCGAGACCGGATACCAGGATCGGCAGCACGAGCTGGGGCACGAACGCCGGGTTCGAGGCGTACACCGTGACGCCGGGGCTGGTGAGCAGCCGTATTGCTGGGGCCGCGAGCACCAACGGCACCACCGCCAGCCAGCGCCACGCAATGCTGCCGACCCCCGGCCGTAGCACCCCGGTCCACGCGAGCGCGACCGACAGGCCGAGCGCGACGAAAGGCAGTCCTTCGCTCAGGGCGACCGTGTCACCTGCTGCTGCCCGGCTCACCAGCAGGGCAAGGCACAGGACCCCCGCAAGGACGGTTGCCGCGAGCAGCACGCTGCGCACCGCGAGAGTCGCCGCGCCGGCCGCGAGCACGAAGGCCGTCGGCAAGGACACGTCGACCAGCAGCCCGGTCAGCGACACCATGCCGCCGCCGCTGGGCTGAATCCCGGGGCCGTGCGCGAACATGCGCGGCACGTTCAGGGCGACGGTCAGTACCAGCACCATCAGGGCGGTGAGGGTCAACGTCCTGGTTCGGCCGGGCACGTGGGACCGGCCGGCTCCGCGCTCCTCGTCAGCTCCGATGTGCGACGACGGCCCGACGACGACCGCCGTGTCCGACATCGTGATGACCTCCGCGTCGGTCGCCGCAGCCGAGGCCCCGGGTGCTGCCTCGTCGGGTGCTGCCTCGTCGAGCGGGCCGGTGTTCTCGGGCCCGGGATGCGGCTCGGCGCCGTCCGCCACCGGCCGTGGCCGGGCGAGGATGCCAGCGACCGCGCACACGAGCGCCAGCCCCATCACGACGAGCTGGTACGGGAGTGGCTGCCGGCCCAGCACGAGGGAGGAGCCGTGCACAGCCAGGCCGGCGAGAACGATGAGCGCGGCCCCGGCGATCTGCGGCCCACGGTCGGGCAGGCAGACGAGGCCCGCCGCGAGGATCGTGAGCACGGCGGGTATACCCAGGGCGACGAAGAGGACCGGCAGCCACGCCACATCCCAGTAAGGGCCTGTTCCAGAGATCCGTCCCAGGACTGGGGCGAGCGCAACCAGGACGAGCGGCGCCCACGGCCGGCGTTCCGTGCGCGAGGTGATCCACCAGGCAAGGGCGAGCGTGACCAGGGCCAGGCCGAGCTGGGCCGGTCCGGACCAGAGGCGACCGGAACCGTCGGTGGTGGGCAGGCCGCCGCTCGCCGGCAGGCCCAGCCAGACCAGACCCACGAGATACAGCACGGTACCGACGCTCACCAGCAGCAGGAACATGCGCGAGCCTCGAGCCACCGCCGCGGCCGCGAGCACGAGCATGCTCACCGTCAGCATCGGAGCGACGAACGCCACCACCGCCCAGGTGTTGGTGTAGTACGCCGCGGAGAAGAGAGCTCCGGGAACGGCGAACAGCCCGGACACCGCCAGCAGCAGGGCTGCGACCAGGGTAAGGACGCTGGTGCGGCTGAGCGGCGCAGGTGGCGGGGGTGCTGCTTGTGCCGCGCGCGGGTCCGGCTCGGGAGTGTTCACGTGGAACACCCTGGCAGATGTCTCGTGGGGGCCGGGGTTTGAAATTCCGGCCCCCACTCACCACGCGCACCTGTACTCACCCCGGCGCCGCCTCGACGGCGCGCGCCGCCGACTTCAGTGTTACGGGACGGTGTAGCCCGCCGCGCGGAACATCTCGTACCACTCGGCGCGCGTCAGCGGCACGTCGGAACCGAGGGCCGCGCCCGCCACCCGCTCGGGGTTCGTGGTGCCGAGCACCACCTGCATCCGCGCGGGGTGGCGCGTGATCCAGGCGGTGGCGATCGCGATGGCCGGCACGTCGTACTGCGCTGCGAGCCGGTCGATGACGGCGTTCAGCTCCGGGTACTCCGGCGAGCCGAGGAACACGCCGCTGAAGAACCCGGCCTGGAACGGCGACCACGCCTGCACGGTGATGTCGTTCAGGCGGCAGTAGTCGAGCGTGCCGGAGTCGCGGCTGACCGACTGGTCCAGCGCCTGCATGTTCGCGGCCACACCCTGGGCCACGAGCGGGGCGTGGGTCACGGACAGCTGGAGCTGGTTGGCGACGATCGGCTGCGACACCGACCGGCGCAGCAGCTCGATCTGGCCCGGCGTGTGGTTGGAGACGCCGAAGGAGCGCACCTTGCCCGACGCCGACAGGTCGTCGAACGCGCGCGCCACCTCGTCCGGCTCCACGAGGGCGTCCGGGCGGTGGAGCAGCAGGATGTCGATGTAGTCGGTGTCGAGCGCGGCGAGCGAGCCGTCGACGGACTCGACGATGTGCTCGTACGAGAAGTCGAAGTACGGCCCGTCGCGCACGATGCCGGCCTTGGTCTGGAGCACGAGCTGCTCGCGCTCGGACGACGTCAGCCGCATGGCCTCGGCGAACCGCTTCTCGCAGCCGTGCGGGCCCGAGCCGTAGACGTCGGCGTGGTCGAAGAACGAGATGCCCGAGTCGGTGGCGGTCCGCACGAGGGTGCGCACCTCCTCGTCCGTCTTCTCCTGGATGCGCATCAGGCCCAGGACGACGTTCGGGGCGGTGAGCTCTGTCCCGGGGAGGGTGAAGGTCTTCATGAGGTCCTTTTCTGGTGGTCCTGCGCGGGTCTTCGCGTTCTCGTCGGGATGTCCGCGGTTCAGACGCCGGCCGCGCTGAGCCGCGCCACCTCGTCGTCGGTGAGCGTCAGGGTCGCCGCCTGCGCGGAGTCGTGGACGCTCTCCGGTCGCGACGCCCCGGGGATCGGCACGACGACAGGAGCGAGCGCGAGCTCCCATGCGAGCGTCACGCGGAACGGCGAGACCCCGTGCGCCTTCGCTACCTCGAGGAACGCCGCGTACTCCGCGCCGAGCTCACCCGAGCGCGCCAGGGCGATGCCACCGAGCGGGCTCCAGGGGAGGAACGCGATGCCCAGCTCAGCGCACAGCTCGAGCTCGGGCAGCGACGAGCGGAACCGCGGCGAGAACTGGTTCTGGACCGAGACGAGGCGCCCGCCCAGGATGTCGTTGGCCTCGCGGATCTGGTCGGGGCTCGCGTTCGAGATGCCGGCCATCTCGATGACGCCCTCGTCGAGCAGGTCCCGGATCGCACCCACCGAGTCGCCGTAGGGGACGTTCGGGTCGGGCCGGTGGAACTGGTACAGGCCGATGGCCTCGACGCCGAGCCGCTTGGCCGACGCCTTCGCGGCCTCCTTCAGGTACTCGGGCCGCCCGTCCTTGGTCCAGGAGCCGTCACCCGGACGCAGGTGCCCACCCTTGGTGGCGACGAGGACGCCGGAGGTGTCACCACCGTAGGAGTGCAGGGCCGAGGCGATGAGCTCCTCGTTGTGGCCCACCTCGTCCGCGTGCTGGTGGTAGGCGTCCGCGGTGTCGATGAGGGTGACGCCGGCGTCGAGGGCCGCGTGGATCGTGGCGATCGAGCGCTCGGTCTCGGGGCGTCCCTCGATGGACATCGGCATGCCGCCGAGGCCGATCGCGGAGACGGCCCGGCCGCCGATGGTGCGGTGCTGCATGAGTAACTCCTCGTGTCGCGACGGGTTCGAACCGAGACTAGGAACCGATAACCTAGAAGTCCAACAACTGCGAAAAATCATTCCTAGAACTGGTACTGATCAATGGAACTGCGTCAGATGGAGTACCTCGTCGCCCTCGCGGACGAGCGGCAGTTCACCCGGGCCGCCGAGATCACCGGCGTCTCCCAGTCCGGGCTGTCCGCGGCGATCCGCAACCTCGAGGTCGAGCTGGGCACCAAGCTGTTCACCCGGACCACGCGCAAGGTCCAGCCGACCGAGGCCGGCCTCGCGCTGCTGCCCTTCGCCCGCAGCATGCTCGCCTCGGCGACGGAGGCGCGCGACGCGGTGGTCCAGGTCTCCCGCGAGCTCGCGGGAACGCTGCGGGTCGGGTCGGAGCAGTGCCTCGGCTTCGTCGACGTCGGCTCCCTGCTCGAACGGTTCCACCGCCGCTACCCGCTGGTGGAGATCGCGTTCACGCAGGCCGGCTCGCACGAGCTGCTGGCAGGGTTGCGCGACGGCGTCCTCGACGCCGCGTTCGTCGCCACCACTCACCACGTCGGCGTGCTGCCGCGCATCGTCCTGGGGCAGGAGCCGGTGGTGCTCCTGTGCCCGCCGGAGCACCCGCTCGCCCTGCGCCTGGCCGTGGACCGGGACGAGCTCGGCGGGGAGAGCTTCATCGACTTCCACCCGTCCTGGGCGATCCGCCGGATGAACGACGACGCCTTCGGCGCGCACGGCGTGCACCGCCGCGTACGGTTCACCGTCAACGACGTGCACACGCTGCTCGACCTGGTCGACCGCCGGCTCGGCGTCGCACTCGTGCCGCGGCACGTCGCGGCCAAGCCGCAGGCCGCCCGGCTCGTGGCGGTGCCCGTCGCGCCGGACGGCGCCGGTGACTGGGTGGTCTCGGTGGTGACGGCCTCGGACCGCCAGGACTCCCCGTCCCCGCACCTGCTGGAGCTCCTGACCGACGCCCCCGTACCCGCGGGCTCGGCTGTCGCCGCTGACTGAGTCGGGACTCCGCGACAGTCCGCCTCGAGAACGACCTCGGGTACCGATTCGCGCTCGGATCGGTACCCGAAGTCATTCTCAGGACGGACCGCCGGAGGGCCTGGAGGTCCTCCACCTATCCTGGCCGCATGACGGCGGGTGATGGCGGTCCGGATGCTGGCACGACGGTGCGACGGTTCAGGCTCGAGGCGGGAGTCGTCGTGGGCCGGGCCGACGGCGAGGTGGTGCGGGCGCTCGGCATTCCGTACGCAGAGGCGGCACGGTTCGCCCCTCCTGTCCAGGTCACGCGGTCCGGAGAGCCGATCGACGCGCTCTGGCGCGCTCCTGCCGCGCCACAGCTGCCGCCCAAGCTGTTCGACCGGCTGATCGGCGGCGACGATCTCGGCACGGAGGAGAGCTGTCAGCGGTTGTCGGTCACCGCTCCGGCCGACCTCGGCGATGGCGAGCGCCTGCCGGTGCTGGTCTGGATCCATGGCGGTGGCAACGTCGCCGGCGCCGGGGACCTCGTCCACTACGACCCGCGCGCTCTGGTGGCCGAACAGCGGGTGGTGGTCGTTGCCGTCACCTATCGGCTCGGGATGCTCGGCTTCCTCGGCGACGGAGCCGACGTGCAGGCGAACCTCGGCCTGCTCGACCAGCTCGTGGCGCTGCGCTGGGTTCGTGACAACATCGCTGCCTTTGGTGGCGACCCCGATCTGGTCACCGTGTTCGGTCAGTCCTCGGGCGCGGACGCCATCGCGCACCTCATGATCAGCGACGGTGCCGAGGGCCTGTTCCGGCGGGCCGTCCTGCAGAGCGCTCCGCTGGGCGTCACCATGAACCGGGCAGCGATGACAGCGGCGATGCTGGAGGCGGTCGGGGTGCTGTCGCGGGGCGTCCCGGTCGGCGAGATCCTCGCGCTGCAGCCGGCCGCGGAGCGAGCCGCACGAGGGTTCGGGGCGGCGAGCCGAATGCCGTTCGGGGTGCAGGCCGGGTTCGCGCCCGTGCCGGACGCCGCCGACATGGACCGGGCGTGGCGAGAGGCAGCTCCGCGTGTCGATGTCCTGATCGGCTCCACGCTGGAGGAGACAGCGGTCATCGTGGCTCTCGTTCCGGCACTCGGGAGCTTGTTCCGGCTGCCCGTGGTCGGTGGGCTCGCACGGCGGCTGATCGTGACGCCGTCGACCCGCAGCATGTACGAGACACCTGCCCAGCACTTCGTCGCTCGGCACCGGGCCGCGGGCGGTCGTGCCCATCGGTACCGGATGACCTGGCGGCCGGAGAACAACGGCTACGGGGCCGCGCACCTCACCGACCTGCCGCTCCTGCTCGGTACGCGCGACGCCTGGGCAGGCGCGGCGCTGCTCGGGTCGGCCGACTGGGCCGATGTGGATCGCCGGGGTCGCGTCGTGCGCCAGGTCTGGGCCGAGTTCGCCCGTACCGGGGCGGTGCCAGATGTCCCGGCGAACGACACGATCGACTTTCCGCCCGACTGACATCACCAAAAACCTTCCACTGTAAGAATTTCTGAGTACGATCGGATGCGGTCGCGACGGGGCGGCCGACGAGACGTCAGGTCGAACGAAGGGGTTCCCCATGCCGGCAACATCCGTACAGCTCTACTCGGTCCAGGCTGCCGTCGCCGAAGACCTCGACGGCACCGCTGCCCGCCTGGCCGAGATCGGGCTCGAGCACGTCGAGCCGTACGACTTTCACGAGCGCGCCGAGGAGTACGGGCGCGCGTTCGCCGCGGCCGGCCTGACGGCGCCGTCCGGGCATGCGCCGGTGCTCGCCTCGGACAACCCTGAGGCGATCTTCGACGCGGCGGTCACGCTGGGCATGGCCACCGTCATCGACCCGTACGTACCGGCCGAGCACTGGCAGACGGCGGAGCAGGTGGCCGAGCTCGCGAAGCGCCTGAACCGGCTCTCGGCGCTGGCCACCGAGCGCGGCCTGGAGCTCGGATACCACAACCACCAATGGGAGCTGAGCACCCGCATCGAGGGCCGGCACGCGCTGGAGCTGTTCGCCGAGCACCTGGACCCCGCCGTGGTGCTGGAGATCGACACCTACTGGACCGGCGTCGGCGGCGCCGACACCCCGGCACTGCTCGCCGCGCTCGGCGATCGCGTGCGCCTCATCCACGTCAAGGACGGCACGCTCGACGGCGACGTCGACGCGCAGCGGCCGGCGGGCTCGGGCGAGGTCGACGTGCGGGCGATCCTGGCCGCCGCCCCGCAGGCGATCCGGGTGATCGAGTTCGACGCGTACGCGGGTGACGTGTTCGCGGGCATCGCGCAGTCGTTCGCCTGGCTGACGGAGAACGACCGATGAGCCGCGCGGCGGGCGTCGGCATCATCGGCGCGGGCAACATCTCGACCCAGTATCTGGCGAACCTGACCCGGTTCCCCGACGTCGAGGTCCGCTTCGTCGCCGACCTCGACCAGACGCGCGCCGCCGCGCAGGCCCAGGCGCACGGCGTCCAGGCGTCGGGCGGCGTGGACGAGCTGCTGGCCCGCGCGGACATCGACGTCGTCGTGAACCTCACGGTCCCCGCGGTGCACGCCGACGTCGGGCACCGCGTCCTGGCCGCGGGGAAGCACGTGTGGAGCGAGAAGCCCCTCGCCCTCGACCGGGCCGCGGCGTCGGCCCTGCTGGCCGACGCGGAGGCGCGCGGCCTGCGCGTCGCGTGCGCCCCGGACACGGTGCTGGGCGCCGGCATCCAGACCGCGCTCCGGGCGATCGCGCGCGGCGACATCGGGGAGCCGCTGACGGCGACCACGATGTTCCACGTGCCGGGCCCGGAATCGTGGCACCCCAGCCCTGACTTCCTGTTCGCGCTCGGCGGGGGCCCGCTGTTCGACATGGGCCCCTACTACGTGACCACGCTCGTGCACGTCTTCGGGTCCGCGACGCGGGTCCACGCGGTCGCCTCCACCTCCCGCCCGACCCGGACCATCGGCAGCGGTCCCCGGGTCGGCGAGGTGTTCGACGTGCTGGTCCCGACGCACCACGCCGCGCTGATCGAGTTCGGCCCCGGGCGTTCGGCGCAGTCGACGTTCTCGTTCCAGCACGCGCTGCACCGGGACGGGTTCGTGGAGATCAACGGCACCGAGGGCACGATCAGCCTGCCGGACCCCAACGAGTTCGGCGGGGACTCCACCCTGTGGCGGTACGGAGCCGAGGAGCCGACGACGCTCCCCGCGACCGGGCCCGACCTCGGCCGCGGCGCCGGGGTGGTCGACCTGGTGCGCTCGATCCGCGACGGCCGCACCGAGCGCGCGTCCGGGGCGGTCGCTGCGCACGTCCTGGACATCCTGCTCGCGGTCCGGGACGCGGCGGACGGCGGCAAGCCCGTCGAGATCGACTCCGCCGTCGGGCCGGTGGCGCCCCTGCCGGACGGCTGGGACCCCTTCCGCCAGGCGTGACCGCGGGTCAGCCGCGCTGTCCTGGCCCGGGCGTCCCCCCACCGGGCAGGAGCCGTTCCAGCAGCTCCAGCGAGCGGCGGACGTCGACGGCGTCGGGCGCCAGCAGCCACTGCAGCTGCAGGCCGTCCGACGCCGCCACGACCAGGGCCGCGGCGTCCTCCGGGTCGACGTCGGCGGCTATCGCGCCGGACCGCTGCCCGGTGCGGACCCGCTCGGCGAGATCCGCCCGCACGCGCCGGTACCGGGCCTGCACGAACTCGCGCGTCTCCGGGTGCTGCTGCTCCTGCAGGGCGTCGGTGGTGAGCGTCGCGTACAGCTCGACCAGCCCGGGGATCGAGCGGTTGCGCTCGGCGCTCCACTCCATCACCGCGACCGCGGAGACCGCCTCCGCCGCCGACCGCTCCCGCGCCTGCGCCTCATGAACCTGGGACTCGTGCGCCCGGTAGACCTCGACGAGCAGCTCGTCGCGGTTGGCGAAGTAGTAGCGCAGCGCGGCGTGCGAGACACCGATCGCCTCGCCGATCGCGCGCAGCGAGGCGCCCACGCCGCGCTCGGCGAACAGCTCCATGGCACGAAGGAGGATCTGCGCGCGCCGCTCCGGGCCCTTCCGGTACGACCGCCCGCGGGATCCCGCCTCGCTGTTCGCCATGGACGCCATGGTACGAAGCCGGTCGGAATGCACCGGCCCGTGCCGAGGTTGCCGACCCTATGAGCACCTTCGGTATCATCGGATCAGGGAACATCGGCAGCCAGGTCGCGCGCCTCGCCATCGCGCAGGGCAACGACGTGGTGATCGCGAACTCGCGTGGCCCCGAGACGCTCGCGGACCTCGTCGCGGAGCTGGGCCCGCGGGCCCGGGCGGCGACGGCCGAGGAGGCGGCGGCCGCGGCCGACGTCGCGCTCGTCGCGGTGCCGCTCAAGGCCTACCGCGACGTCCCGGTCGAGCCCCTGGCAGGGAAGATCGTGCTCGACGCGAACAACTACTACTGGGAGCGCGACGGCCGCATCGAGGCGCTCGACCGGGGCGAGGCGACGACGTCCGGCCTGCTGCAGGAGCACCTGCCCACCTCCAAGGTCGTCAAGGCGTTCAACCACATCACCGCCCCGACCATCACCACGGACGGGAGCCCGGCGGGCACGAAGGACCGCAGGGCCCTCGCGACGGCGAGCGACCACCCGGAGGCGGTCGACCTCGTCACCCGGTTCTACGACGAGGCAGGCTTCGACACCGTCGACGTCGGACCGCTCAGCGAGTCCTGGCGCGTCGAGCGGGACCGGCCGGCCTACGTCGTGCGCCAGAACGCCGAGGAGCTCGAGGCGAACCTGGCCAAGGCACCGCGCATCGTCTGATCCGCGCTGAACCCGCCTCGCGGTTCGGTTACTGTCGTGCGATGCCGAGCACGCACCGCGACGATCCCTGGTCGAGCGTCGCCGACGACTGGGGCCGCTACTGGGGCGGCTTCGCGCGGCCCGTGTGGGAGCCGCTGCTGACCACCGCGGCGATCGGGTCCGGCACCCGGGTGCTCGACGTCGGCTGCGGCACCGGCGAGCTGCTCGAGCACCTCCAGGAACGAGGGGCCCGGCCCGCCGGCGTCGACCCGGCGTCCCGGATGGCCGAGCTCGCGCGGGCGCGCGCGATCGGCTCGGACGTGCGGCTCGGTGACTTCGAGCAGCTCCCGTTCGACGACGGCGCCTTCGACGCGCTGCTCGCCGTGAACGCCTTGCAGCTCACTGAGGACCAGGAGCGTGCCCTCGCCGAGGCCGCGCGCGTCCTGGTGCCTGGCGGGACCATCGGCCTCGCCGGCTGGGCCGAGCGCGGGCGGAACGACCTGGACGTGATCAACAGCGCGCTCGCCGCGGCCGACGAGGAGGAGCCGCCGGACGACGGTCCGCTGCGGGTCGAGGGCGGTCTCACCGACCTGCTGCGGGGCGCCGGCTGGGACGTGCTCGACGGCGGCGTCGTGCCCGTCCCCTGGACCGCGCGGCACGACACGGACCTGGTGCGCGGGATCCTCTTCGGTGAGGACTCGTCGACGATCGCCGACCTGGCCCCGGTCGTGGTCGCCGCAGCGGCCCCGTTCCGCGGCCCGGACGGCACCTACCGGCTCGTGAACGCCTTCCGCTGGGCGGTGGCGCGGTCGTGGCGATGAACGCGACCGGACGCGTGCCCGTGGTGACGCTCACCGGGCATCTCGGCGCCGGCAAGACCACGCTGCTGAACCACCTGCTGCAGCAGCCGGGCGCGCGGGTCGGTGTGATCGTCAACGACTTCGGCGACGTCAACGTCGACGCGGGCCTGGTCACCGGCCAGATCGACGAGCCGGCGTCCATCGCCGGCGGCTGCCTGTGCTGCCTGCCCGACGCCGGCGGGCTCGACGACGCCCTCGAGAAGCTCACCCACCCCCGGCTGGGCCTGGACGTCGTCCTCGTCGAGGCCAGCGGCATCGCAGACCCCCTGACGCTGTCCCGCATGATCCGGTTCAGCGGCGTCGAGCGGGTGCGGCCAGGGGGAGTGGTCGACGTCGTCGACGCCGTCGAGCACTTCGGCACCGTCGACGACGGGGGCGATGTGCCCGCGCGGTACGCGGTGACGTCGCTCGTCGTCGTCAACAAGACCGACCGCCTGCCCGCCGGCGAGGCAGAGCGGACGCTCGAGCGCATCGAGGCCAGGGTCCACGAGCGCAACCCCGCCGCCCAGGTGGTGCGCACCTCGTACGGGCGTGTGGACCCGGCCCTGGTCTACGACGCGGCGTCCGCCGAGGACCCGCCCGACCAGCTCCCGCTCGCCGCACTGCTCCGCGACGGTCGCGAGCACGACCACGAGCATGCCGACGCCGTCACGGTCACCGCGACCGGCCCGGTCGGCCCCGGGCGCCTGATCGACCTGCTCGAGCAGCCGCCGGCGGGCGCGTACCGGATGAAGGGGCGGGTCGCCGTCGACACCGGCCGCAGCCTGCGCGGCTACGTCGTGAACGTCGTGGGCCGCTCGGTGCACGTGGCCAGCCGGCGGGTCGACGGCGACGGCGCGGGCGAGCTCGTGGCGATCGGCATGCACCTCGACGTCGCGCACGTCCGCGAACGGCTGGCGCACGCGCTGGCGCCGTCCGCCGGGTCGGATGCCCGGGGCTTCGCCCGGCTCCAGCGCTACCGGCGGCTCAGCGACTGAGCGGCCCGGCCGTAGGGTGAGGTCACGTGAGCACGACGCCGACGGACCCCGACCTGCCCATGCTGCGCGTACCCGGGATGCGGGCGCTGTTCTGGATGTCGCTGTTCGGCTTCGCCGGCTACGCGCTCCTGCTCCCGACGGCGCCTCTCTGGGCCACGCGCGGCGGCGCGGACGAGGGTGGAGCGGGCCTGGTCAACGCCGTGCTGATGCTCGCGACCGTCGCCGTCCAGACCACGGTGCCGTGGTCGTTGCGCCGGTGGGGGTGGCGCGCCACGCTCATCACCGGGGTGCTCCTGCTCGGCCTGCCCTCGTTCGCGCTCATGCTCACCGACCAGCTCGCCGGGATCCTGGCCGTGTCCGCCGTCCGCGGCGCGGGGTTCGCGATCCTCACCGTGTGCGGTGCGAGCGCCGTCGCCTCGCTGGTCGACGCCACCCGGCGCGGGCGCGCGATCGGCGTCTACGGGCTCGCCGTCGCCGCCCCGCAGCTGTTCCTCGTGCCGAGTGCCGCCTGGATCGCCGAGTCGATCGACTTCCGCGTGGTCTTCGTGCTCGGTGCGGCTCCGGCGCTCGCTGTGCCCTTCGCCGCAGCCCTGGGCCGACGCCTCGACGACATAGCCTCGGGTGGCCTCGACACCGGTGACGAGGCCCGGCCCGGACGCGGCAGGATGCTCCTGGCCCTCGCGCTGCCCTCGCTGGTGCTGCTCGCGGTGACCACGCCCGGAGGTGCCCTGCTCACGTTCGCCCCGCAGTTCCGGCACGGCTCGACGGTCGCGGTGCTCGGCCTGCTCGGGTTCACCGCTGCGGCTGCGCTGTCGCGCTGGCTCGTCGGCGGGCCGGCCGACCGCTTCGGGCCGAGCCGGTTCATCCCGCCCCTCCTCGTGCTCTGCGCCGCCGGCCTCGCGCTGTGTGCCTGGTCGCTCACCGAGGCCGGCCCCGGCCCGGCGGTGCTGGTGGCGGGCATGACGGTCGTGGGCGTGGCCTACGGCAGCCTGCAGAACCTGACGCTGGTCACGGCGTTCGCCGCGGTGCCCGACCGGGACCGGAGCATCGCGAGCGCGGTCTGGAACATCGGGTTCGACACCGGCACGGGCCTCGGCTCGCTCGTCGTCGGCTTCATCGCGGCCGGTGCGGGGTTCCCCGTGGGCCTGCTCACGACCGCCGGGCTGTGCCTGGCGGTCGCGGTGGCGGCCCTGGTGGGGGGAGCCGGCCGGCGAGCCACCCCGGAGTGAGTGACTTCGGTCGGATGGGATGAGATCGGTCAGTCAACCGACCGATCTCATCCCGTCCGACCGAACTCATCCCGCCGGCATGACAACTCATCGGGCCGCACTCGAGCTCGGCCGGCGCCTCCGCGCGTCGGCTGCTTGACGGGTGCTCCGGGCTGGTGCCACACTGACGACCATCACCGGAAACGTTTCCAGTCAGTGCTCATCCAGAAACTGGAAACGTTTCCAGAACAGAACCAGTTCCACCGGAACAACAGCTCACGACGAAGTGGAGTGACAGTGTCGTCATCACGCGCCACCCTGATGCAGGTGGCGGAGCGCGCCGGGGTCTCGCTCGCGTCGACCTCTCGGGCGCTGCACGGCACGGGAGCGAGCCAGGCCATGGTGGATCGCGTCCGTACGGCGGCCGCCGAGCTGGGCTACAGCCCCGACGTGATCGGCCGGTCGCTGCGCATGAAGCGGACCTTCCAGATCGCCTTCGCCGTCGCCGACATCGGCAACCCTGTCTATGTCGAGATGCTCACCGCCATCCACGAGGTGCTCGCGCCCCACGGCTACCGGGTGGTCGTCATGTCGACCGGCCCCACGGTCGGCACCACGGTGGACCTGGTCCGCAGCCTCGGCAGCGGGTTCGTCGACGGGCTGATCGTGAGCCCCCTGCGCACCGACGACGCCCTCGTGGAAGCCATCCGGCAGGCACCGGTCCCCGTCGTCGTGATCGGCCGCTCGCTCGAGAACATCGACTCCGTCTCCACCGACTCCGCGGCCGGCCTCGGCCAGGCGGTCGCCCACCTCGTGGAGATCGGCCGACGCCGGATCGGGTTCGTCAACGGCCCGCTCGACACCACGCCGGGCGCCGCACGCCAGCGCGGGTTCGACGCCGCGACCAGCGCGACCACGTTCGCCGGCGACCACACGGAGACCGAGCGGGCCGACGACTTCACCGTCGCCGCAGGGCTCGCCGCCGCGCGCCGCCTCCTCGCGCGCGACCCGGAGGTCGGCCCCTTCGACGCCGTCGTCGCCGCCAACGACCTGCTCGCCATCGGCGTCATCCGGGCCGCGGGGGAGCTGGGCCTGTCCGTGCCCCGCGACCTCGCCGTGACCGGGATGGACGACACCGAGATCGGCCGCGTCTTCCAGCCCAGCCTCACCAGCGTCTCGCTCGGGTCGGCCGACCGTGGCCGCGCAGCCGCACAGCTCGTGCTGGACCGGGTCGGCGACGTCGTCGAGCCCGCCCAGCAGATCGCCATCGGCCCGCACCTCGTCGTGCGCGAGTCCACCGCCCCACCGCGCGCCGCCGACGTCGCCGGCCCGCCCGCTTCGAAGGAGAAGAGCGCACGATGACCGTCCTCGCCTCACGCCGGCCGCCGGCGCCCCGACCAGGACGCCGCCGCGGTCCGACCGGCCTGGACCGGGCCCGGCGCCGCGAGGCAGCGGCGCTGGTGATGCCGTCCCTGCTGCCGATCCTGGTGCTTTCCGTGGCGCCGCTCCTCATGGGCGTGCTCCTGGCGTTCACCGACGCCGAGCTCGTCCGCCGCCCCGACTACCAGTTCGTCGGCATCGACAACTTCACGCGGCTGATGGGCAACTCGTTCTTCTGGGACTCGTTCCGCATCGGCATGACGTGGGCCATCTCCGTGACGCTCCTCCAGCTGATCGCGGCACTGGGTCTGGCGCAGCTGCTCAACTCCGGTCTGCGCCTGCAGTCGCTCACCCGGGTGCTCGCCCTCATCCCGTGGGCGATGCCGCCCGTCGTCGTGGCGATCATGTGGAAGATGATCTACTCGCCCAACGCCGGACCGCTCAACGCGTTCCTCGGCTCGCTGGGCCTGCCGGACGACATCAACTGGCTCGCCGACTTCTCCACCGCGCTGCCCGCCGTCATCGTCGTCGGCGTCTGGGTCGGTATGCCGCAGACCACCGTGACGCTGCTGGCCGGGCTGCAGCAGATCCCGGCCGAGCTGCACGAGGCCGCCGCGATCGACGGCGCCGGGGCGTGGCGCCGGTTCACGGCCGTGACGCTGCCGAGCCTGCGGCCGATCATCACTTCGATCACGTCGCTGAACTTCATCTGGAACTTCAACTCCTTCTCCCTGGTCTACGTGCTGACCGAGGGCGGGCCAGGGGGCCGCACCATGCTGCCGATGCTGTTCACCTACCTGGAGGCGTTCAAGAACCGCAACATCGGGTACGCCGCCGCGATGGGCGTCGTGCTCGTCGTCGTGGTGGTCCTGCTCCTGGCGGTCTACCTGCGGTCGCAGTTCCGCGACGACCGCTTCGAGACGAAAAGAAAGGAGGGCTGAGTGATGCGCGTCTTTGCCCAGCAGCTGGTCCGCCCCGCCCAGTACGTGGCGCTGGCCGGTTACATCGTCTTCCTCGGCTTCCCGCTGCTGTGGCTCATCTCGGCGTCGGTCAAGTCGTCCGCCGAGCTCAACTCGCTCGTGGTGAACCTGCTGCCGCAGGAGTGGCACTGGGCGAACTACTCCGAGGCGCTGGCCCGCCAGGGCCTCGTCAGCTCCGCCGGGAACAGCGCCCTGGTGGCGCTCGCCTCCACGGCGCTCGTCATCCTCATCGCCCTGCCCGCCTCCTACGTGCTGGCACGGCTCAAGGGCGCGATCCGCGTGGCAGGCGTCGGCTGGATCCTGGTGAGCCAGGTGTTCCCGGTGATCCTCATCATCCTGCCGCTGTTCCTCATCCTGCGGACCATCGGGCTGACGGACAGCCTCGTCGGCCTCACCCTGGTGCACACCACCTACACGATGCCGTTCGCGCTCTGGATGCTCCAGGGCTACGTGGCAGCCATCCCCGTGGACCTCGAGGAGGCTGGGGCGATGGACGGCGGCAACCGCCTGGTCGTGCTGCGCCGGATCGTCTTCCCGCTGCTGGCCCCCGGCGTCGTCGCGACGGCGATGTTCAGCTTCGTGTCCTCCTGGAACGAGTTCTTCTTCGCGCTCGTGCTGCTCCAGTCGCCCGAGAACTACACCCTGCCCATCACGCTGTCGACGTTCATCGGCGGCGAGGGCAAGGTCGCGCTCGGACCCCTCGCCGCGGGCTCGGTGCTCGCCGCGATCCCCAGCATCGTCTTCTTCTCGATCATGCAGAAGAAGCTCACCGGCGGCCTCATGGCCGGGGCGGTCAAGGGATGACCGCCCGCCCAGCACCATCTCTGACGAAAGGTAGACCCATGAAGACTCGTGGAGTGTCCATCGCCGCATGCCTCACGATCACCACCGCGCTGCTCGCGTCCTGCGGGAGCGGGGACGGGGGCGACGACGGCCCGGTGACGCTGAAGTTCCAGGCCCTGTCGGACCAGCCGGCGGCCATCGCCGAGACGGAGTCGATCGTCGCGGACTGGAACGAGGAGAACCCGGACGTCCAGGTCGAGATCGTCCCGGCCGGCTGGGACGGCGTCTACGACAAGCTGATCACCCAGTTCAACGGCGGAGCCGCGCCCGATATCATTCACTACGAGGCCGCGAGCATCGTGTCCTTCGCGCGCGACGGCTACCTCGCCGACCTCACCGACCTCATGTCGGACGAGCGCCGCGCGGACATCCCCGAGGGCATCCTCGACTCCGTGACGGTCGACGACCAGCTCATCGCGTACCCGACCGAGCTGCAGTCGTACATCGTGTTCGCGAACCGCACGCTCCTGGAGGACGCTGGGGTGGAGATCCCGACCGGCGACACCATGACGTGGGACGAGCTGCGCGAGATCGCCAAGGCCACCACGGACGGCGAGGAGGTCTACGGCCTCGGCTGGGGCCTGTCGAGCCCGACGGCGGCGTTCATGTCGCTGGCCCCCGGGTTCGGCGGCACGTACTTCGAGGGCACCGGCGAGGACGCCACCCTGACGGTCGACGACGGCGAGATGGCCCTGCCGGAGCTGGTGCACGACATGGCGTACGAGGACAAGTCGATCCTGCCGGTGACCATGACGCAGTCCGGTTCCGAGGCCATCGCCTCCTTCTACGCCGGGCAGACGGCGATGACCGTGCAGGGCTCCTACCAGGCCGCGAACATCGCCAAGGACGCACCGAAGGACCTCGACTGGATGGCGCTGCCGCCGCTGGCAGGGCCGGAAGGACCGCAGCAGGCGGCCAACCCGCAGACGCTGTCGGTCAACATCGACTCCGAGCACGTCGAGGAGTCGGCCGAGTTCATCGAGTTCTTCACGCAGACGGAGCACCTCGCCGCGCTCAACGAGGCGGACGCGCTGATCCCGGCGACGACGTCGGCGCAGGAGCTCCTGGCGGAGGAGCTCGGCGACGAGAACGGGTGGGAGACCATCCTGGCCTCGGGGCAGAACTTCGTCTCCGCGCCGTACCTCTTCGTCGACTCCTACGCGCAGTGGAAGGACACGGTGGCCACCCCGGCCTACCAGCGCTACCTCGCGCAGGAGACCGACGAGGCGGAGCTGGCGGACCAGCTCACGAACGGCTGGGACGAGATCACGCAGTAACCAGGCCGTGCCGTAGGGCGTGCCGAAGAACGACGTGTACCGAGTAACGACGAAGGAGCGTAGCCGTGAGCTGGTTAGAGGATCGGACGGTGGCCGTGATCACCGGTGCCGCTGTGGGGGACGCGCTCGGTGGCGCCACCGAGGGCTGGACACCGCAGCAGATCGAGGAGCGGCACGGGGGCCGTGTGCGCGGCATCGTCGGACCCTGGTACCCGAACTGGCAGGACGCGCGCCCCATCGCGCCGTACCACAAGGGCGACGGGCACATCACCGACGACACCCTCATGACGAGGGCGCTCGTCGAGGTGTACGCCAAGCGGCGCGCGCACCTCGACGCGTACGCGATGGCCGAGGACCTGGTGCCGCTGATGATCGGCGAGCCCCGGTGGATCCCCGAGCTCGAGTCGACGGCGCTGCTGCTCCAGCGGGTGTTCCTCGCGGAGAAGTGGCTGGTGGCGCGGTTGCACTACGGGCACGTGGACCCGCGTGAGGCCGGTGTCGGCAACGTCGTCAACTGCGGGGCCGCGATGTACATCGCGCCGGTCGGGCTCGTGAACGCGGGTGACCCGCGGGGCGCCTACGCCGAGGCGATCGACCTCACGGGTGCCCACCAGTCCAGCTACGGGCGCGAGGCGGCGGGGGTGTTCGCGGCGATGGTCGCGGCCTCCGTCGCCCCGGGTGCCACGCTCGACGACGTCGTCGCGGCGGCGCTCGACGTCGCGCACGACGGTACCGCCGCAGCGCTCCGCGCGGTGGTGGACGCCCTCGACGGGTGGGCCACGGCGCCCCGGACCGACGACGAGAAGCGCGAGCTGGCGCGTCTCGTCCGGGAGACCGTCGCGCCCTACGACTCGGTGGGCCCCGAGTACCGGCAGATGTCGATGGACGCGCGCCGTCCCTCGCGCACCAAGTCGATCGAGGAGCTGCCGGTCGCCCTCGGGCTGCTCATCGCGCACCGCGGCGACTACCGCGGCGCGGTGCTCGCCGCCGTGAACTACGGCCGCGACGCCGACTCGATCGCGGTCATGGCGGGCGCCGTCGCCGCGGGGCTCGGCGGGAGCGGCGTCGTGCCCGTGGAGTGGCTCGACGAGATCGAGGCCGCCAGCAAGATGGACGTCCGGGAGACCGGCCGGCTCATGGCCTCCGCCGCTGCCGACATCCTGCGCGCCGACCGGGAGCGGGCCCTGGGCCGCCTGGCGGCGCTCGACGCCGTCGCCCCGGACGTGGCTGGTGCCGCGGTGGCGGGTGACCCCGCATGAGGCTGACCTGGGCCCAGCCGGAGGACCTGCTGGCGCACGAGCTCGTGCAGGCGGCGGCCGAGGGCAAGGACGTGGCCGATGTCCGCGACCGCTGGGTCGCGGCAGGCGGCGACCCGACGCCGGCGGTGAGCGGCGCCGGGCCGGTCCCCGCGTCGCCAGAGCTCCGCGCCCTGGCGCGGTCGCTGCTGGAGGAGCTGGACGCCCGGCCGGCGCCGTCGGCCCCGGAGGAACCGGACGAGTGGGACGAGATCGAGGCCCTGCTGCCGCCCGCTCCGGTGCTGCCCAGGCGGCCGTTCGGCTCCGGCGGGCCCGACGCCGCGTACGCCGCTCGCGTGCAGGGCGCCTGGACCGGACGCGCGGCGGGGTGCGTGCTCGGCAAGCCCGTGGAGAAGATCCCCCGGGAGGGCATCGAGGAGATCCTCCGGTCGACCGGCCGGTGGCCCTTGCGGCGGTACTTCACGGCTGCCGGGCTGCCCGACGACGTCGCGGCGCGCTGGCCCTGGAACCGCCGGTCGGCGCCGACGTCGCTCGAGGAGAACATCGACGGCATGCCGGAGGACGACGACCTGAACTACCCGATCCTCGCGCTCGCCCTCCTGGAGCGGCACGGCCGCGGGTTCACCACCGACGACGTCGCGCGGCTGTGGCTCGACAACCTGCCCGCTGGCCGCACCTTCACGGCCGAGCGCGCGGCCTACCGGAACATCCTGGACGCGCGGCCGGTGCCCGAGACGGCGACGCACGACAACCCGTTCCGCGAGTGGATCGGTGCGCTGATCCGCACCGACCTGCTCGGCTGGACGGCACCGGGCGACGTCCGCGAGGCGGCCCGGCTCGCTTGGACCGACGCCCGGCTCAGCCACACCCGCAACGGCACCTACGGCGCACAGTGGGCGGCGGGGCTCGCCTCGGCCGCGATGGTCGCCGACGGTGTGGAGGACGTGCTCGACGCCGCGGGCTCGGTCGTGCCGCCGGGGAGCCGGCTGGCCGCCGCCGTGCGGCTCGGACGCACCCTCGGCGGGGACTGCGACGGGAGCGAGGCGGGCGTCCGGGCCGGTCTCGACCGGCTGCACGCCGAGTACGGGCACCTGCACTGGGTGCACGTGCTGAACAACGCGGCGGTCATCGCGTTCGCGCTCAGCGCCGGGCGCGGCGAGTTCGGGCCCAGCGTCTCGATCGCCGTCACCGCCGGCTGGGACACCGACTCGGCGGCGGCGACCGTCGGCGGGGTGGTCGGCGCCCTGCGCGGGGTCACCGGCATCGGCGAGCAGTGGACCCGGCCCCTGCAGGGGCGGATCGCCACGTCGCTCCCGGGCGGCTCACAGCGCATCACCGACCTCGCGGCGCGCACCGTCGCCCTCGCGGGGCAGTCCGGGCGTACCGCATGAGTGCCGGACGGAACCAGGCGGCGGGCCGGGTCGTCGTCGTCGGGTCGGCGAACGTCGACCTCGTCGTCGACGTCCCACGGCACCCCTCGGGCGGCGAGACGATCCTCGGTGGCGACCTGCGCCGTTCGCCGGGTGGCAAGGGCGCCAACCAGGCCGTCGGCGCGGCACGTGCCGGGGGAGCGGACACCACATTCGTCGGCGCGCTCGGCCGGGACGAGTCGGCCGAGCTGCTGCTCGTCTCGCTGAAGGGTGCGGGCGTCCGGACCGACATCGTCGAGCGCGTCGACACCCCGACCGGCACGGCGCTGATCACCGTGTCGCCCGACGGCGAGAACGCGATAGTCGTCGCACCAGGAGCCAACTCGCACGTCCACATCGGCGCGGCGCAGAAGGACCGGACCATCGCCGCCGACGTCGTGCTCGCGCAGCTCGAGATCCCGCTCGAGAGCGTGGTCGCGGCCGCCCGCGCGCGCCGCGACGGGGCGCTGTTCGTCCTCAACGCCGCGCCCTCGCGCGAGCTGCCGGACGAGCTGTGGGAACAGCTCGACGTGCTCGTCGTCAACGAGCACGAGGCCGCCGACCTGGTGGCCGGCTCGTCGTCCGGCGCCGCCGGGGCCGCCGACGGCGGCGGTCCGGCGGACACGGCGCCGGAAGCGCTCGCGGCGGCACTGCTCCGCCGGGTGCGCGCCGTGGTCGTCACGCTCGGCGGCCAGGGCAGCCTCGTCGCCCGACGTGGCGTCCCCGCCGTGCGCGTGCCCGCCGCCCGGGTCACCGCCGTCGACACCACGGGAGCCGGCGACACCTACTGCGGAGTCCTCGCGGCCGCCCTCGCCCGGGACGCCGACCTCGCCGACGCCGCACGGCTCGCCGGGGCGGCCGGGGCGCTCGCCGTCACCCGGCCGGGGGCCCAGGACGCCGTGCCGGAGGCCGCCGACGTCGCCGCGCTGGCCGAAGAACTGAGAGAGGCACCATGACGTACACGTTCGACCCCCTCGTCCCGCGGCCGATCGACCGGCCGACCGAGGTCGCCGTCGGGCCGCTGACTCCCGAGCAGAGCGCGGCCCTCGACGAGGCGAAGATCTTCTCCGGGCCTGCCGACCCGGCCGACCGGCCCGCCTGGCGGGAGACGCTGCGGGCCTGGCGGGCGGACGCCCGCGACCGGCACAGCTACACGGGCGCCGCGTACGCCCGGCCCGAGGCCGCGTGGGCCGCGCGCTGCTCCACGGTGGCGCAGGTCTGGTTGTGGGACGAGCTGCTCTACTCGTTCGAGGAGGGGCGGTTCACGCCCGAGCGGTTCCTGGCCGACGCCGGCGAGCGCTTTGGCGGGCTGGACGCCGTCGTGCTGTGGCACGCGTACCCGGTGATCGGGCTGGACGACCGCAACCAGTGGGACTTCTACCGCGACGTGCCCGGCCTGTCCGGCCTGGTGGACACGCTGCACGAGGCGGACCTGCACGTGTTCGTCGACTACAACCCGTGGGACGTCGGCACCCGGCGCGGCGCCGACGACGTGACCGAGCTGGCCGCCGTGGTCCGCGAGCTCGGGGCGGACGGTGTCTTCCTCGACACCCTGAAGAAGGCCGAGCCGGAGCTGGTCGCGCGGCTGGAGGAGGCGCGTCCGGGAATCGTCCTGGAGGGCGAGTCGAAGCTGGCGGTCGAACGCATCGAGGACCACTCGTCGTCCTGGGCGCAGTTCTTCGCCGACTCGCCCGTGCCCGGTGTGCTGCGCGCGCACTGGTACGAGCGTCGCCACATGCAGCACCATGTGCGGCGCTGGCACCGCGACCACTCCGAGGAGCTGCAGTCCGCATGGCTCAACGGTGTGGGCGTCATGGTGTGGGAGGTCGTGTTCGGGGTGTGGGTGGGCTGGTCCCGGCGTGACGCCGCGACCGTACGCCGCCTGGTGACCGTCCAGCGCGCCGCCGGTGACCTGCTGCTGGACGGCGAGTGGACGCCGCTGGCCCCGCTCGCCGCCGAGGCGGAGGCCGCCGGGGTGTACGCCTCCCGGTGGGAGCTCGACGGCGTGACGCTCTGGACGCTCGTGAACCGCGGCGAGGCCGACTACACCGGCCGGGTGCTGGCCGCCGGCGCCCCGGAGCGTGCGGCCGGCCGGCTGGTGGCGCTCACCGACGCGGGCACGGCCGACGCCGTCGTGCCGGGACGCGGGATCGCGGCCCTCTTGCACGTGGCGGCGGACGCCGCGGAGCCCGCGTGGCTGCCCGGCCTGCTCGACACCCTCACGGACGCGCCGCACGACCCCGACCCGCGGTTCCCGCACCGGCTCGCCCGCCGCGTCGGCCCCGCGGACCTGTCAGACGCACAAGTCACCGGGGTGGCCGCAACCGATACGAGCGACCCCGTCGTCGTGCCGCAGGGGGCGTACGTGCTGACCGTGCGCCACCGCGCGCGGGAAACCGGGATGTACCAGGGCGCGCCGTACGTCGACGAGTGGAAGCCGCTCCCGCCGCGCCTGCACGACGCGCGCACGCTGCAGCGCGACGGCGTCCTCGCGGCGCCCGTCGCCGTCGCGGCGAACGAGGTGACGAACGCACAGTTCGCCGATTTCCTCGACGCCACCGGCTACGCACCCGCGGAGCCGCACCGGTTCCTGGCGCACTGGGCCGATGGCCACCCCTCCGCCGGTACCGAGGAGCACCCGGTGACCTTCGTCGACCTCGACGACGCCCGCGCGTACTGCGCCTGGCGCGGCGGCCGGCTGCCCACCGAGGACGAGTGGCAGCTCGCGGGCGAGGCACGTCCGGCGCTGTTCGGGGTGGACCGGCCCGGGCTCGCCGTCTGGAGCTGGACCGAGAGCGAGCACAGCGACGGTCGCACCCGGTTCGTCATGCTCAAGGGCGGCAGCGACTACCGCGCCGAGGACTCGGACTGGTACATCGAGGGCGGGCGCCACGCGCCGGACTACTCGGTCAAGTACCTGCTGCCGGGCCTCGGGCTCGCCCGGAGCGCCACCGTCGGGTTCCGGTGCGCGTGGGACCTCGCTCCGGCGTCGGCCACGCCGGCGTCGGCCACGCACGGGGAGGCGACCGCGTGACCGTGTCCCGCGACCCCGCCGACGGTGCCCTGGCCGGCCTCCGTGTCGTGGACGCCTCGACCCTGTTCGCAGGGCCGATGGCGGCCATGCACCTGGGCGACCTCGGGGCCGACGTCATCAAGGTGGAGCACCCGGCCAAGCCCGACCCGTCGCGCACGCACGGGGCCGCGAAGGACGGCGTCAACCTCTGGTGGAAGACGCTGGGGCGCAACAAGCGCACGATCACCGCGAACCTCGGGACACCGGGCGGGCGCGAGGTGTTCCTGGCGCTCGCCGAGCAGGCGGACGTGGTGATCGAGAACTTCCGGCCCGGCACGCTCGAACGCTGGGGCCTCGGCTACGACGACCTGTCGGCCCGCAACCCGCGCCTCGTGCTCGCGCGGGTCTCGGGGTTCGGCCAGGTCGGGCCGTACCGCGCCCGCCCGGGTTTCGGCACGCTCGCCGAGGCGATGAGCGGGTTCGCGGCGATGACCGGCGAGCCCGACGGCCCGCCCACCCTGCCGCCCTTCGGCCTGGCCGACGGCGTCGCGTCGCTCGCCACCGCGTTCGCGATCATGACGGCGCTGACCACGCGCGAGCGCACCGGCCGCGGCCAGGTGGTCGACACGGCCATCGTCGAGCCGATCCTCGCGATGCTCGGGCCGCAGATCACCCGCTGGGACCAGCTCGGCACGGTGCAGGCCCGGACCGGCAACCGGTCCAGCAACAACGCGCCCCGCAACACCTACCGCACGAGCGACGGGCACTGGGTCGCGGTCTCCACGTCGGCCCAGTCGATCGCCGAACGCGTGGTGCGGCTCGTGGGCCGGCCCGACCTCGTCGACGAGCCGTGGTTCGCGCGCGGCGTCGACCGGGCGCGGCACGCGGACGAGCTCGACGAGGCGGTCGGTGGCTGGATCCGGCGTCGGACGCGGGACGAGGTGGTCGCGGCGTTCGAGGCGGCCCAGGCCGCGGTGGCCCCCGTCTACGACGCGCGCGACATCGTCGAGGACCCGCAGTTCCAGGCGCTGGGCACCCTCCACGAGATCGACGACCCCGAGCTCGGGCCGATGCTCATGCAGGGGCCGCTGTTCCGGCTCTCCGAGAACGACGGCGTCATCCAGTTCACGGGCCGGTCGCACGGCGCGGACACGGATCTCGTGCTCGGTGAGCTGGGGTTCTCTCCCGAGCGGGTGGCCGAGCTGCGGGAGGAGGGGGCGGTATGAGTGGTCCTCCTGAGCCTGCGGGCGGTCGCACGCCCCTGACCCTGCTGTACGTGCCGGGCGACCGGCCCGACCGGGTGACCAAGGCCCTGGCGTCGTCGGCCGACGTGGTGCTGGCCGACCTGGAGGACGCCGTCGCGCCGTCGCGCAAGAGCGAGGCGCGGGAGAACGTGGCGAGGTTGCTCTCCGGTGGGTCCGGCCGTGCGGTCCAGGTGCGGATCAACCACCCGAGCACGTCGTGGCACGCGGACGACGTCGCGATGGTCGCGGCGCTGCCCGTGGGCGTCGGCGCACGGGTGCCCAAGGTCGAGTCCGTCGACGAGGTGCGGGCGCTCGCTGCCGCGCTGCCCGGGCGGGCGCTGCACCTGCTGGTCGAGTCGGCGCTCGGGGTGGAGCGGGCGTTCGAGCTGGCGACGGCGTCGGCCCAGGTCGCGTCGCTGGGGCTGGGGGAGGCGGACCTGCGCTCCGACCTGCGGGTCGACGGCGACGAGGGGCTCACCTGGGCGCGCGGCCGCGTCGTCGTCGCGGCTCGGGCGGCGCGGCTGCCGTCGCCGCACATGTCGGCGTACACCAACGTGCGGGACCTCGACGGGCTGTCGGCGTCGTGCCGTGCCGGGCGCAGGCTCGGCTTCAGCGGCCGGACGGCGATCCATCCGGGGCAGCTCGACACGATCCGGGCTGCCTACCTGCCTTCTGCCGACGAGGTCTCCGCGGCGCGAGACGTGCTGGAGCGGGTCGGGACCGCCGCCGTCGACGGTGTGGGCGCCGTGGCGCTGGCGGACGGGACGTTCCTCGACGTGGCGATGGTGGAGCGGGCGCGGTGGGTGCTGGAGCTGGCCTCCTCCGGATAAAGGCTTGCCGCGCGGTGCGAGGGTGGCGAGGTGACCGATCGAGAGACACTGGCCGGCTGCCTGCTGATCACCGGGACGCCCGGGGCGGGGAAGACCACTGTGTCGCGGCTGGTGGCCGAGCGGCTGCCACGAGCAGCGCAGGTCGACGGGGACGTGTTCGGGATCATGCTGGTCAGCGGCCGGGCGAACATGCTCGACGACGACGGACGCTGGGCTCCCGGACCCGAGGGACGACGCCAGCTACGGCTCCGGATGGTGAACCTGTGCTCCGTGGCCGACAACTTCGCTGAGGCCGGGTTCACGCCGGTCGCCGACTCGGTGGTCGAGACACGCGCGGAGCTGAGCTTCATCGCCCGGCGCTTGCGGGCGCGACCCCTGATGCTGGTGGTGCTGTGCCCGCCGCTGGAGGTGGCGCGGCACCGGAACGCGACCCGCGCCGTAGAGACGCGCGTGGACTACGACTTCGCTCCCTTGGCGCGGAACCAGCAGCGGGAGCTGGGTGACCTTGGCTGGTGGCTCGACTCGGGAGAGCAGACGCCGGAGGAGACGGCCGACGTGATCGTTGCGGAGGCCGCGCGGCGGGCCGTGGTGCCGGAGGATGCGTTGCGAGCACAGGGGGCCATTCAGAGGTGACGCCCGGTGGTCGGTCTTCCCTCGTGCGGGTGGTCGCGACCGGCCTGGTTTCTGCTGTCGGCAGATCGGGGTCGTTCGACGCGCGGTGCGAACAGGTGTGCCATAAGGTGGTGGCATGACTTCAGTGATGGGTGCACCTCGGGTGGGCGACCGGCCTCCCGGTTCGGTGCTGCCCATCGGCGACGGGGCGGTCGTGCGTGCGGCGGACGTCCGGGCGCTGCGCGAGCTGCTGGCGGGCATGGTCCTGCCAGGTGGCACCGACACGGCGTCGTCCGTGTCGAAGCGGGCGCAGGCCGAGTGGGTGGACCTGCTCGGTGAGCTCGAGGCGGTGAAGAACACCGTGGCCGCGGCACAGGGCCGGCTGGCGGTGGCGTTGGACGTGGCGACCCGGTCCGAGGAGGCCGGGCAGGGCCTCCGGGCCGAGCGGCGAGGCCGTGGGGTGCCGAACCAGGTCGGTGCGGCGATGCAGGTCAGCCCGCACGCGGGCGGGGCGTTCCTGGGTACGGCTCGGGCGTGGGTCACGCAGATGCCGCACACCTTCGACGCCCTGCGCACGGGTGTCCTGTCGCAGTGGCGCGCGACGCTCCTGGTGCGCGAGACATCTCACCTGACGGCGGAGCATCGGGCTCGGATCGACGAGCAGCTCTGCGGCCCGAGAAGCCGGGCGGTCCTGGCCGGGATGGGTACCAAGCGGCTGGTCGCGCGGATCAAGGAGCTCGCCGGACAGCTCGACGTGCACGCGTGCGTGAAGCGGAACGCGAAGGCCGTCACGGAGCGGCGCGTGTCGGTGCGTCCGGCACCTGATCTGATGGTCTACCTGACCGCGCTGGTCCCGATGGCGCAGGGGGTGCAGGCCTACGCCCAGCTCACCGCGCACGCCAAGGCGGCCAAGGCCACGGGGGATGAGCGCGGTGCGGGGCAGATCATGGCCGACACCCTGATCGAGCGGGTCACCGGCCGCGAACCCGGCACGGCCGATGACGTGCCGGTGACGATCAATCTGTTGGTCTCGGACCAGACGCTGCTCGCCGGTGGTGACGAGCCTGCCGTGGTGCCGGAGGGCATGCCAGGGGGTGCGGGCACGGTCCCGGCCCCGGTGGCGCGCAATCTCGTGGCGCACGGGATCGACGCGGACGCCGCCTGGCTGCGTGCGATCTATGTCGACCCGCACGGGCGTTTGCTGGCGACGACGTCGGTGTCACGGTTCCACCCGCAGGGCCTGGCCGTGCTGCTGCGTGCCCGGGAGCAGGGCATCTGTGCGTCGTCGTGGTGTGATGCGCCCGTGCGGCACCTCGACCACGTCGTGCCGCACGTCGAGGGGGGCGAGACCAGCCTGGCCAATGGTCAGGGCCTGTGTGCGCGGTGCAATCACGCGAAGCAGGCACCCGGTTGGCGGCAGAAGACCACTGAGGTCGACGGCCGGCACGGTGTGGAGACGATCACCCCTACCGGGCACACCTATGTCTCCGTAGCACCCGCACCACCCGAACCGATCCGCGAGACCCCACCGGGGTGGACCCCAGCGGTCGGTATGGGCCCACCCGGCAACGGCCGCATCCCACGTAGCCGGTACTCGATCGGGTGCCACACCAGGCCCCGCAACACCACCATCACCTACCGGCCCAGATCGCGACGACGAGCTCGTCGCCGGAGCGGCCGTGCCGACATCTCGTGGGGGCACAGTCCTGCTCACACGATGCCCGGAACCAGGGCGTAAGCGATCACCGTGATCGAGTTGTTGAACGCGTGCGGGGGTTGGCACGCGATCAACCGTCAGGCCACGAGGACCACCCGCCCGAACACCGTGCCGGCATCCATCTGCCGGTGCGCGTCGGCGGCCTGGTCCAGTGGCAGGACGTCGTGCACGACGGCGTGCAGCTCACCCCGTGTCGCTGCGGCGAACTGGTCGGCCCTGGCCGCGTCGCGGTCCGATGTGGGGATGGTGTCGAGGCTGAACGTCGCGACCGAACGGGACTGCTGGAACGCGCTGATGAGCCGCTTGCCGAAGTCCGCGGGCGGCATGCCGGCGATCGCGCCGACGACGACCAGGCGCCCGTTCGGTGCGAGCCGGTCGATGAACTCCGGGGTGTCCGGTCCGCCGACGATGTCGATGATCACGTCGTAGGACCCCGGCGCGTCCGGTCCGCCGTCGCCGGAGCGGTCGAGCACGTGGGTCGCCCCGAGCTCACGGAGCCGCGCGCTGCGCTCGGGCGACGACGTCGTCACCGCGACGGCGCTCGCGCCACCGCGGGCCGCCAGCTCGACGGCCGGGATGCCGATGCTGCCCGCCGCCCCGCGGACGAGCACCGACTCGCCTGCCGCGAAGTGCGCGTGGGCGAGCGCGAAGTGCGCGACGGGCCCAGAGCTCCCGAGGGTCACCGCGTCGATCGACGAGAGCTCGTCGGGTAGGGCGTCGACGTCGGACACCTGCGCGAGCGCCTGCTCGGCGTAGCCACCGCCGGTGCCCGTGAACGCCCACACCCGTCGGCCCAGCCACGACCTGTCGACGTCGGCGGCGACCGCTGTCACCGTCCCCGCGACCTCGCTGCCGGGGATCAGGCCCGTGGTGAAGCCGTACCCGGCGAGGGTCCCGCGACGGATGACGGCGTCGACGCCACCCACCCCGATCGCCTCGGTCTCGATCACCACCTGCCCGGGCCCCGGGGTCGGCACCGGGACGTCGGTCACCGTCATGCCGCTCGGGTCGCCGAATCGCTCGATCGTCACTGCTCGCATCGTTCGTCTCCTGTGCTGCTCGCTGTCTGCGCTTTCGTGGTGACGCTAACGGACGGGGGCGTCCACTTCGGGAAAGTGAGAGGGGCGACCGACTGATTGCTCCAGTTGCCTGGCGGACCGGCACCACAGATGTCTCACCCTGGTTCGAGCAGGGCGCTCACGTCCCGGCCGGAGAGCTGCTCCGCGATGGCCGCACGGTCGATCATCGACCGGACGGCGGCGATGCGGCCGTCCTGGTAGCGGTAGAAGACGTGCTCGGCGAACCGCAGCCGCGCGCCGTCCGGCCGGAATCCGAGGAGCTCGCCCCGCGGCGTGCAGTCGAAGGTCAGGCGGCACGCCACCTGACCGCCGGCCGCGTCATTCGCCGCGACCACGATCTGCGCGTCGTAGACGAGGTCTGGAGCCGCGGCGAGGTCGGCGGCGATCAGCTCCTGGTACTGCCGGCGCGTCATCGGCTCGCCGTTGTAGGTCAGCTCGTCGTGCACGTGCTCCACGAGGTCGTCGAGCCGGCGCTCGTTGAGCGCGGCGAGGTAGGCGCGGTACCGGGACTCCAGTTCAGGGGACGCGCCGGGCTGCTTGCCGGGTTCGAGGTCGTCGGTCATGTCTCCGCCTCCAAGGTTGTCGTCTCCTGGCCACCGTAAGACCTGCACGGACCAGAGCAACGTGGGCCCATGTGCGAACGGGCTGGTCTGCTGGCTACGGAGGTGACTTTCGGGAGCGTTTGGAGCCGAGTTCATGAGGGGGTCCTGCCACACCCCAGGACCGAGACGGCTCTGGTCGGCCTGAACCCGCGCTCATAGTGTTCGTGACGAGAGCAGCGAGGCGGACCACGCCTCGTCGGGCATCGTCAGGAGCAAGTCATGGAAACGATCGGGCTGATCGGGGCCGGCGACATGGGCGGCGAGATCGCACGCGCGGCGATCGCGCGTGGCTATCGGATCGTGATCGCCAACTCGCGGGGACCGGAGACGCTGCGGGGGCTCATCGACGACCTCGGCCCGGCGGCACGTGCCGCGCATGCGGCGGAAGCCGCCGCGGCGGGCGACTTCGCGATCGTGTCATTCCCTCTCAAGGTCGCCCACGAGCTCCCCGTGGACGAGCTCGCGGGCAAGGTGGTGCTGGACACCAACAACTACATGGTCTGGCGTGACGGCCATATCCCGGTGGTCGACTCCGGCAAGAAGACGGTGCACCAGCTGCGCCAGGAGCAGCTCCCACGGTCCAAGGTCGCCAAGGCGTTCACCCACATCCAGCACGAGCGGCTGCGCGGCGCCGCCCGACCAGCAGGCCATCCCGAGCGGGTGGCGCTGGCGGTGTCGAGCGACCACCCGGAGGCCGTCGACCTCGTCACGCGGCTGTACGACCAGCTCGGTTTCGACACCGCGGACCACAGCCCGCTGAGCGAGTCCTGGCGTAACGCGCCCGGGCAGCCCGCCTGGGTCCGTTCCGGATGGCAGAGCCGGGAGGAGCTGCTCCACAACCTCGGGAGAGCGGACCCCGGCATCCGAGGGTGACGGAGATCGGCTCCGTCAGGCGCCCGCGTCGGCAAGGTCCTGGCACCCTGTTCCCCATGACCTTCGCCGACCTCCACACCGGCCCCCACCCGCTCCTCCTCCCCAACGCCTGGGACGTCGCCTCCGCCCTGGCGTTCGCCGAGGCCGGGTTCCCCGCGGTCGGCACCACGAGCTTCGGCGTCAGCGCCGCCGTCGGCACGCCCGACGCCGGCCGGACGAGCCGCCAGGCGACCGAGGAGCTGGTCCGCCGCCTGAGCGCGCTGCCCGCCTACGTCACCGCAGACCTCGAGGACGGCTACAGCGACGACCCGGCCGAGGTCGCTGGCTTCGTCGCGGCCCTGGCCGACGTCGGCCTCGCGGGCGTGAACGTCGAGGACTCGACGTACGGGGAGCTCATCGACCCGGCGGCCCACGCCGCCAAGGTGACCGCGATCAAGGCGGCGGCGCCAGACCTGTTCGTCAACGCACGCGTCGAGAACTACTGGCTGAACCAGGACGCCACCGTCGAGGCCACCCTCGACCGGGCCCGCGCCTACGTCGACGCCGGCGCCGACGGCATCTTCGTTCCCGGCGCCACCGAGCCGGCCGTGCTCGACCGGCTCGCGAGCGCACTGCCGCTACCGCTCAACGTCCTCGCGGTCCCCGGCCTCTCGCTGGAACGGCTGGGGGAGCTCGGCGTCCGGCGGGTCAGCACCGGGTCCCTGCCCTACCGTGCTGCGATCGACGCGGCCGTCGCCGTCGCGACCGCCGTCCGGGACGGCGAGGCGACACCGACGGCCACTCCGTACCCGCAGGCGCAGGCGCGGCTGGAGCGGTACGCGCAGCGTGCGGCAGGCCGGCGCTGAGGCCGCCCGAGCGGCGACCGGCCCCGCCGATCAGCTCCTACCGAGCACCTCCGCGTTCAGGATCGCGCCGCCAAGGCTCCAACCGCCGTCGGCGACCTCTTCGAGGATGACGAGCGTGGACTGGCGTGCCCGCTCGCCGTACACGTCCGCGAAGGCGTCGGTGACGGCGTCCTGCAGCTTCTTCTTCGATTCCGCGGTGAGGGTGTCCGCGGGCACCTTGAGATTGGCGAACGGCATGGTCAGCCCCTTCTGAGCTCGACGGCGGCCACGGTGCGTGGTCCGACGTCGTCCACCCTGCCGGGCTCCTGCCGGGAGTGGGAGAGGACTGTGGATCGGGGGACCTGCGATCCCTGGAACGACGTCCTGAACCGACAGGATGCGAGCGGCCTCCCGGCGCGGCACGGTGGGAACGCCGGCGAGACAGTCCGCCGTCGGCCCCTAGCCAGGGACGTCGCACCGAGGGAAGGAGCGCGACATGGCGCAGCAGACCGTCGCAGATGTCATGACCCCCGAGCCGACCACCATCGGCATGTCCGAGACGCTCGAGACCGCCGCCCGGACGATGGCCGCACAGGACGTGGGCGCGCTGGTCGTGCAGGCCGGGGCCACGACTGTCGGCATCGTCACCGACCGCGACCTCGTCGTCCGCGGCCTGGCCGAGGGGCTCGGGCTCGAGGCGATGGTCGGCGAGGTGGCGAGCGAGGAGCTGGTCTCCGTCGGGCCCGGCGTCCCGGTCGAGGTAGCTGTCGAGCTGATGCGCGCCGCCGCCGTCCGGCGGATCCCCGTGATGGACGACGACGTACCGGTCGGGATCGTCTCGATCGGCGACCTCGCCGCCGAGCGGGACCCGATGTCGGCCCTGGCGGACATCTCCGAGGCGCAACCGAACGACTGAGTCGTGCGAGGCGTGGACGTGGTCGAGTTCCGGCAGTCGCTGACGGTGCCCCGGCCGCGCGGCGCCGTCGCGGCCGCCCACCGCGCCTGGCTCAGCCACCCGCGGTGGGCGCTCGCCGTCAAGGGCGCGTTCGCGGCGAGCCTCGCCTGGTTCGTGGGGCTCGTCGCGCCCGAGCCGTTCGCCGAGTACCCGTACTACGCGCCGCTGGGGGCCGTGCTCGCCACGACCAGCACCGTGGTGCGCTCGGTCCGGGACTCCCTCCAGTCGGTCGCCGCCGTGCTGGTCGGCGCGATCATCGCCCGTGCCGTGGCCCTGCTGCCCCTGCCGGGTCCGCTGGAGCTCGCCGTGGTGGTGGGCATCGCGCTCCTGTGCGTGAGCTGGCGCATCTTCGGCGAGATGGGTAACTGGGCAGTCATGTCCGCCATCTTCGTGCTCATCCTCGGGAGCGGGGACGGGGCGGACTACATCGGCTCCTACGCCGGGCTGATCGTCGTGGGGGCCGCGATCGGGATCGGTGTCAACGTGCTGCTCCCGCCCCTGCCGCTCACCCCGTCGGAGCTCGCGCTCGGCCGCCTGCGCGACGGGCTCGCCGACCAGGTCGAGTCGCTCGCGAGCTGGCTGGAGAACGAGGGTCCACTGGCACCCGAAGAGTGGGAGGACCGCCGCCAACAGCTCGTCCCGACGGTCGAGCGCGCGCGGGCCGCCGTCGCCCAGACCCGCGAGGCCTCACGCGCCAACGTGCGCGTGCGGTACAACGGCAACCGGCACTGGGTGGACTCCCAGACCCGCCGCGCCGGCGCGCTGGGCACCTCGGCCGACGTGGTCGACGAGATAGTGCGCCTGCTCGTCGAGTGGGAACGGGAAGGCCGCGACGACGTAGCGCTCGGGCAGCAGCTGAGACCTGAGTTCGCCGGCACCCTGCAGGCCTTCGCCGCGGCCCTGCGCACAGCGGTGACCCGCGACACGGCCAACGAGCCCGACAGGGCCCAGAAAGCCGCCGAAGCGGTCGACCGGCTCGACGAGTCGATCAAAGGCCTCCGTAAGGTCGTGCGCACCGCCCGACAGTCGTCCGAGTACGACTACTTCGTGGCGGGCGCTCTCATCGTCAAGCTCGCCCGCGGCGCCGGCGCCCTTCGGGTCTGAGGCGCCCTGCGAGGTCTGAGGACGCGAGACGTCGGGCGGCAAGCGAACCGCTGCCGCGTTACGTTGGAGAAGGTCGAGAAGCGGCTGCCGATCAACTCTGTCGAGGTGTCCCGTGAAGGCCCTTTTCCTCAGCTGCACGCTCAAGCCGTCCCCCGAACCGTCCAACACCGAGGCGCTCGCGTCGGTGGTCGCCGACGCCCTCCGGGAGCGTGGCGTGACCGTCGACCACGTCCGGCTCGCCGATCTCGACGTCCCGCCAGGAGTCGTCACCGACCTGGGCGACGGCGACGCCTGGCCCGGCGTGCACGAGCAGCTGCTGAACGCCCAGATCCTCGTGGTCGTCACCCCGACCTGGATCGGACGGCCCTCCTCCATCGCCCAGCGCATGCTCGAACGCATGGACGCGATGATCTCCGAGACGACCCAGGACGGCACCCCGGTTGCCTACAACCGGGTGGCCGGCGTGGTCGTGACCGGCAACGAGGACGGTGCGCACCACGTGATCTCCGAGATCGACGGTGCGCTCGGCGACATCGGATACACGATCCCCGGCCAGGCGTGGACCTACTGGAACCAGGGCCCCGGCCCCGGCGCCGACTACCCCCAGACCGAGCACGGGCACGAGTGGTCGCACAGCACCGGCCGCCTCATGGCCCACAACCTGTACTCCGTCGCGTCGGCGCTCGCGGCACAGCCGGTGCCGCCCCCCAAGAGCTGACGCCCACGCATGCGAGCGGAAGATCACCGAGGCATGGTTGACGTGTCGGTGAAGCAGCCCGCCGTCGGACCTACCGAGGGAGGAGAGCGACATGGTGCAAACCGTCGCCGATGTCATGACCCCAGCGCCGACCGCCGTCGACGTATCCGATTCCGTCCAGGCCGCCGCCCGGGCGATGGCCAGTGAGGACGTGGGTGCGCTGGTCGTCCAGTCCGAGTCGAAGATCGTCGGGATCGTCACCGACCGGGACCTCGTGATCCGCGGCCTCGCCGAGGGCCTCGGCGTCGACGCGACCGTAGGCCAGGTCGCGAGCGAGCAGCTCGTCACCGTGGGCCCCGGCGACCCCGTGCAGACCGCTGTCGAGGTGATGCGCGACGCCGCGGTCCGGCGCGTTCCCGTGATGGACGGCGACGTCGTCGTCGGCATCGTCGCGATCGGTGACCTCGCCGTCACGCGGGACCCGGCGTCCGCGCTCGCGGACATCTCCGAGGCGGAGCCGAACCGCTGAGCGGCCGCCGACCGGGCTCGTTCGTCGACGCTCGACGAACGAGCCCGGCACGTGCCACCTGACGTGAGACGACCTCCGGGCAGGCCGCGCACCGAGTCCCGGTGAGGAGACGCCATGAGCCCCACACCCGTCGACCTGACCGCCGGCGAGAGCGCCCGCGTGCTGGGCCGGGTCCTCGCCCCGCTGGTCGCCCAGGGCGCGATAGTGCGCCGCCCGCGAGCAACGGCCTGGGCCGAGCGGCACCAGACCGACCGCACGGCACGCGCCGTGCTGACGGACCTGCGGGAGCGGCACGGAGGCGCACCGCTCGTCGTGCGGATCGGGTCGCGACACCTCGTCGTCGTCACCGAGCCCGAGGACGTACGCCGCCTCCTCGAAGGCTCGCCCGAGCCGTTCACGCCCGCCACCAAGGAGAAGCACGCCGCCCTCGCGCACTTCCAGCCCGAGGGCGTGCTCATCTCCTCGACCGCTGAGCGCTGGCACCGCCGGCCGTTCAACGAGGCCGTGCTCCAGACCGACCAGCCGGTGCACGACGACGGGGCCGCCGTCGTCGACGCGGTGCACCGGGGAGCGGCACAGCTGACCCAGCTGCTGGCGTCGACCGGACGGTTCGACGCCCAGGGGTTCACCGACGCATGGTGGGGCATCGTGCTGGAGGTCGTGCTGGGCTCGAAGGCCCGCGGGGACCGAGAGCTCATCGCGGTGCTAGACGCCCTGCGCCGCGACGCGAACTGGGCGTGGCTGCGCCCGCGCCGGACCCGGCTCCGTGAGGAGCTGGAGGGCCGCATCGCGTCCTACGTCCAGACCCCCGAGCAGGGCTGCCTCGCCGCCGCCGCCCACAGGTGCGGGCCCGCCACCGCGGTGGGGCAGGTGCCCCACTGGCTCTTCGCGTTCGACGCCGCCGGCGCCGCGACCCTCCGGGCGCTCGCGATGGCTGCGGCCCGGCCCCCGGTGCGGGAGCGGCTGCTCGTCGAGGCGGAGCCGGCCGGTCCGGCCGCCGGGCCCGCGGCAGGCTCCTCAGCGTCCCCTGCGCTCCTGCCCTACGCGCGGGCGTGCGTCCTGGAGTCCCTGCGCCTGTGGCCGACGACGTTCGCCGTGCTGCGCGACTCGACCGGTCCGACCGACTGGGGCGGTCGGACGCTCCCGGCCCATACGGGGTTCGCCGTCGTGAGTTCCTTCTTCCATCGCGACCCCGCCCGGCTCGGGCACGCTGACGCGTTCGTGCCCGACGCGTGGCTGGACGGCCGCAACAGCGCGGACTGGGGCCTGATCCCCTTCAGCGGCGGGCCCGTCGCCTGCCCCGGGCGGAACCTCGTGCTGCTGGTGGCGTCCCACCTGCTCACGCGGCTGGTCGCGCGGGACCTGCGGGTCGCCCGCGGGCGCTACCTGGCCCGTGACCCCGTGCCGGCGACGGTGGACCACCTCGGGCTGCGCTTCCGCGTCGCCGGCGGCGCCTGACGCACGAGCTGGGAGAGGAGGCAGTGCCATGGCCGAGCCCGGGATGCTGCCCGGCGTGCCCCACCTGCGGTCGATCGCCGAGGTGGCGCAGCTCGTCGAGGCGTTCTCGCCGCTCTACGTGCGGTTCAGCGCGGGCCCCGTGGCCGACGCCGCCACCGTGAGCCGGGACCACGAGAGCGGATGCCTGCTGCCAGGGCTCAGCGTGAACCCGCTGACGCCGGAGCCGTGGTGGAACCGGGAGGTCGAGCACTGGCTCGCGCGGCAGCTCTGGCAGTACGCGCACCTGCTGTCGCCGGAGCGCTACCCGTGGGTGCTCACCGGCGAGATCGCGGGCCGCGGACCGGACTGCGAGCCGCTGCTGGTCGATACCACCGCCGTCGCGTCGATCGACCGGTCGGTGGTCGACGAGGCGACCACGACGTACGCCCGCGTGTTCCGCGCGGGGGCGGACGGAAGGTGATCGACTGTTCATCGTGGCTTCACTTGCCCGCCGGGGTGCATTCAGCGCCGACAGGTGAACTCGCGACATGCCTCGACATGTCCCAGTACGTCCACGTCTGCTGGCGCCTGTCGCCGCGGCGCTCGGCGTCGCCCTCGCCCTCGGATCGGGCCTCCCGGCCGCCCAGGCGGCCGACCCTCTGCCCGGGATCGAGGGGGATGGAGCACCCCGTGACCCGTACCAGATCGACTCGGCCGACGACCTGCGGACGGTCGCCGGCGCGATCAACGGCGACCCGGGGGCGTACGGCGGGTCGGCCTACCGGCTGACCGCCGACATCGACTTCGGCGGGAGCCCGTTCGGCGGCATCAACTCCTTCACCGGCACGCTCGAGGGCGCCGGGCACACGATCAGCGACATCGAGCTCGTGCGGGACGCCTCGGCGGGCGGCGAGGCCGACCGGCTCGGCCTGATCCGCAAGCTGGACGGCGGCACGGTCCGGAACCTCACGCTCGACGGCGTCCGGGCCGACGCGGGGGCGAGCACCAGCGGCTGGATCGGTGCGGTTGCCGTCGTGGCCACCAACGCCACCCTTACCGGTCTCGCGGTGACCGACGCAGAGCTCGTCGCGAACAGCGCCGAGAAGGTGGGTGGCATCACCGCCCAGCTGCACGGCGGGACCATCGCGGACAGCTGGGTGGCCGGCTCCCTGAGTGCGGGCGAGATGCCCGGCGGTATCGCCGCCTACGTCAACCAGGACGCGCAGGTGCGCAACAACCTGGTGGCGGCCGACCTGACCATGGTGGTCCCGGGCGGGGCGAACGGCACACGGGGCAACAACGCCGGGCTGATCGCCGGCTACCCGGGCTCGCCCAACGGCAGCACCTTCGCCGGCAACGTCGCGCTGTCCGGCTCGATCGACTACTCGGGCAAGGTCGACGGGTTCGTCGGCCGGGTCATCGGGTACACCGAGTACGGCGGCTGGACGGCCGAGGACAACCTGGCCAACGACGCCATCACCATCGGCGGGGACCCGGTCACCGGACCGGGCACCAAGAACCAGCACGGCACGGACGCCACGGCGGAGGAGCTCGCGCAGCGGGCGACCTACGACGAGCTGGGCTGGGATCTCACCAACGCCTGGCGCTGGGACGACGCGCTGGGTCACCCCGTGCCGCAGTACACGGCGGCGCTGTTCGGCAACGGCACCGCCGAGCAGCCCTACGAGATCGGCTCGGCCGAGGACCTGGAGCTGCTCACCGCCCAGCTCAACGACGGCAACCCGCGCTACACCGGCGCCAAGCACTTCGTGCTGACCGCCGACCTGGACTTCGCCGGGCGCGAGCCGTTCGGTGGCATCAACCGGTTCGAGGGCGTCCTGGACGGCGCGGGGCACACGATCAGCAGCCTGGTCTACGGCCCGCAGGAGAGCGCGGGCAGCGAGGCCGACCGGCTCGGCCTGGTCCGGCAGCTCGCCGGCGGCACGATCCGCGGCCTCACCCTGGCGGGCGTCACGGCCGACGGTGGCACCCGCAGCGGGTTCGTCGCCGGTCTCGCCGTCGTCGCCACCGACGCGACGCTCACCGGCAACGCCGTCGTCGACGCCGACCTGACCGCCACCAGCGCCGAGAAGGTGGCCGGCCTGGTCGCCGAGCTGCGCGGCGGCAGCGTCAGCGACAACTGGGTCCAGGGCGCCATGAGCGCCCACAAGATGCCCGCCGGCCTCGTCGCCTACTCGAACAACGCCGTGACCGTGCGCAACAACCTCGTCGAGGTGGACCTCACGGTCGCCGCCGACGGCGGGGCGGCCGGCACCCGGGGCATCGACGCCGCGCACGTCGTCGCCTACCCCGGCAACCCGAGCTCCGGCAGCTCGTTCACCGGCAACGTCGCGCTGGGCGGCTCGATCGACTACTCGGGCAAGGCCGACGGGTTCGCGGGCCGCGTCGTCGGCTACACCGGCTACGACGGCTGGACAGCGCAGGACAACCTCGCGAACACCGAGATCACCATCGGCGGCCAGGCCGTCGACGGCCCCGGCACGAAGAACCAGCACGGCACCGACACGACGCCGGAGGCGCTCGCGCAGCAGGCCACCTACACGGCGCGCGGCTGGGACTTCGTCGAGAAGTGGCGGTTCGACGCCGAGCTCGGCCACCCCGTGCCCAAGTACGTCTCGGCCGCCGAGGCGCCCAACCGGATCACCACCACGTTCTACGGCGACCCGGGCACCCAGCGCGCGTTCACCTGGTACTCGACGCTGGAGACGGGCAGTGCCGTCGTGGTGCTGAGCACCGACCGCGAGTTCCCCGAGGGCTCCGCCACCGTCGAGGTCGAGGCGGAGCGCGAGGACAGCGAGGACGGCGAGACGTTCTACCGCGCGATCGCCCGCGACCTGCGGCCCGGCACCACCTACTACTACCGCGTCGGGGACGCGGCCGAGCAGGTGTGGAGCGCGACCGGCACCTTTGTCAGCGCTGACGGCGCCACGGCCGAGGGCGGCGACGAGGACTTCACGTTCGTCGACCTGACCGACACGCAGTCGCAGAACCTGGCTGAGGCAGAGCTCTCCGCGCAGACGATCGCCAAGGCGCTCGAGCACGTGCCGGACGCCGAGTTCGTCATGCACAACGGCGACCTGGTCGAGGACGGCAGCAGGGAGCAGGACTGGAAGGACCTGCTCGACTCCGCCCGCCCGAGCCTCCTGAATACGACGCTCGCGCCGGCGTCCGGCAACCACGACCGGCACACGAACGCGTTCGCCGACCACTTCACGCTGGAGGGCCCGCAGGAGCAGGACCGGTCCGACGGCGTGTACTACTCGTACACGTACAACCAGGCGCACTTCATGGTGCTCAACACCAACGAGGGCGGTTCCGAGGGCATCTCCCAGGAGCAGCTCGACTGGCTCAGGGCCGACGCCGAGGCCGCCCGCGCCGCCGGCGCCAAGTGGCTGATCCTGACGATGCACAAGGGCACGTACACGACGGCGACCCACCTGGACGACGAGGACGTGATGGCCATGCGCCGCACCCTCGTGCCGGTGATCGACGAGCTGAACATCGACCTGGTGTTCCAGGGGCACGACCACGTGATGAGCCGGTCGAAGGTCCTGGCCGCCGACCCCGACGGGGTCGCCGGGGCGCGTCCCGTCGAGACGACGAAGATCACCGAGGTCCGCAACGGCAAGCGCATCGAGTACGCCGTGGACCCCGAGGGCACCATCTTCTTCCTGCCGAACACCGCCGGCGCGAAGCACTACACGCAGGCCACCGACCCGCAGGGCGTCGACCTCGAGCCCTACCTGCGGCTGTTCGACCGTACGGGGGAGCAGGCGACGGAGAATTTCACGGCAGTCGACGTCACGGCCGACCGCCTCACGGTGAACGTCTACGACATCCGGGACCGCGGCGTGCCGCGCCTGTTCGAGGGCTTCGGCATCGACAGGGAGCTGTCCCCGGTCGGCGCGCGGATCGACGAGCTGCCCGCCGTCGACGACGTGACGCTCGACGACGCCGACGCGGTGGCCGCCGTGCGTGCCGTCGTGGACGGGCTCACCGAGGCGCAGCGCGGTGCCCTCACGGGGATGCCGCGGCTGGAGGCCGCCGAGCGTCGCCTGCGCGAGCTGGGTGGCCTGGTCTCGACCGACGGCAAGACGGTCGCCTGGGCCGACCCGGACGCGACCGCCCGCCAGGCGGTCACCGTCCGCAACGACACCCGGTCCGACTTCACCGGTACGCCGGTGCAGCTCCGCATCCCGGCAGCGCCCGACGCCGAGCGGGACGAGCTGTCGTTCTTCGCCGCCGACGGCGCGCCCCTGCCGTTCGAGGTGGAGACCTGGCAGCCGGGCGGCACCTCCACCGTGTGGGTCCGCGTGCCGCGTCTGGCCGCCGGCTCGGCGCAGCAGGTGTGGGCCTACTTCGGGGGATCGGCCCCGGCCAACGACCCGACGGCGGTGTGGGGCGAGGACTACACCCTCGTCGAGCACTTCGGCCGCGCCACCGCGAGCGGCGAGCGGCGCACGGACTCCACGGGCCGGCACGCCGGCCTCGTCGTGGGCGACGACCTCGCGACCGGCACCTCGGAGCGCGGCACCGGCCAGGCGCGCTTCGCCGGCTCGCGCCTGCAGTACCCGGACGACGTCGGCGGTCACCACGACCGGATAGCGATCAGCGGCGTGTACTCCCTCACCGAGGAGGACCTGGCCGAGCTCGGCGGGCCCGCCCCGGTGATCGCCAAGGAGAGCGCGACCGGCGACGGGCAGCACACCTTCTGGCAGGGGGTCCGGCCCGAGGGGCCGCAGGTCGGCACCCGGCTGGCCGGCAACAGCTGGGAGTTCGGCGACGTCGACCTGAGCCACCGGTTCGACTTCCCGGCCGACGGCGAGCCCCACCTGGTCACGCAGACCTACGACGGCATGACGTACTCGGTGTTCGTCGACGGCCGTGAGGTGCACAGCCAGATGGTCGAGTACCGCAGCACGTTCTCCGACCCGGCGGTGCAGACGACGATCGGCGACTACTACACGAACGACGGCAGCCTCCGGTCGCCGTTCCGCGGCCTGGTCGACGAGGTGCAGATAGCGGGCGTGGCGTTCACCCCGGACTTCGAGGCCTTCCGGTACGCGAACCTGTTCGGCGACGCCGTGACGTTCGGCGAGCGCGTCGAGCGGGCCGACGAGCCCGTGACCCTGATCGTCGGTACGCCCCGCGCCGGCAGCACGGTCGAGGCGGGCCTCGTCGAGGTGACGGGGTCGGTGACCCGCAGCGCGGTGCTCACCGCCGAGCTGGCGGGCAAGAAGGTGCACACCGAGCGGGTCGACGCCGGGCCGTTCACCGTCCGCGTGCCCGTGAACGAGCCGGGGGAGCAGACCCTCGCGGTGCGCGCCGCCGCCGTCGGCGGGCCACGGGACACGGCGGGCCCGGTCGAGGTGCCGGTCACCGTCGAGGACACGGTCGCGCCCGCCACGCCGAAGGTGAGCGACGACGCCTCGTCCGCGTCCGGTGCGGGTGTGACCCTGTCCGCCACGCCGCGCACCGAGGACCGGGAGCGGGTCGAGGCCACCTTCTACGCCGGCCCGACCATCCAGCTCGACGACTCGAACGTCGTGGTGCGCAGCGGCAGCACCCCCGACCGGGTGCCGGACGCCCTCGAGCCCACCAGCGGGAAGGTCGGCGACGAGCTGCTGCCGACCACCGTCGGGGAGAACGAGAACCCGTTCCAGGTCTACGAGGTCTCGCTGACCGACGAACAGGCAGCACAGGACGAGTTCCACCTGACCTGGTCGGGTACCGGAGACGACCGCACCGTCTCTGCCCACGTGTACGACCACGCGGCCGACCGCTGGATCCTCAAGGACTCCGGGTCGGACCGGAAGGGCGCCGCCGTCCAGCTGGACGTGACCGCCCGCGCCGACGAGAACGTCGTCGCCGACGGGAAGCTCCACCTGCTCGTCTGGCGCGGCCTGACGGCCCTGCCCGACGGCGAGGACCGGGACATCGAGGCGCTGCCGACCGCCGACCGGTACGACTGGGCGTTCGACCACGTGCCGGACTCCCAGCTCTACGCGCAGGCGACACCCGACCTCATGACGCACCAGTTCGAGTACGTCGCGGACGTGGCCGCCGAGCGCAAGACCGAGCTGGTCATCCAGGCCGGCGACTGGGTCAACCGCGAGTACCTCTCGCAGGAGTACCAGTGGGTCAACGCGGAACCGTCGGCCCGGGCGCTGGAGGAAGCCGGGCTGCCGTACCTGATCTCGTGGGGCAACCACGACTACCAGAACAACCGCAACGGCCGCGTCATGCTGCCCAAGTACTTCCCGATGGAGCGGTTCGAGAAGAGCTTGGAGGGCAGCCCCTGGCGGTTCGGGGGCAGCGACAACATCGACAACTACTACTACACGGGCGAGATCGACGGGGCGCGGCTGCTGGTGCTGACGGTCGGGTTCTTCTCCGCCGACGACGCGGACGACGCCGGGCTGGCGTGGGCGAAGGACGTCATCGAGGCGCACCCCGACCACGCGGTGATCATCGCCAACCACAACTCGGTCAACCAGGGCGTGAACGGCTGGTCGAACGGCAACGTGACCCGGGAGCTGGTGGACCCGTACGAGAACGTCAAGCTGGTGCTGGGCGGCCACATCGCGGGCACCGGCGTCGCGTCGCGGGAGACCGCGGGCGGCAACCGCGCCTACGGCGTCCTGACCGACTACCAGTCACGCGTCTACGGCGGTCAGGAGTACCTCAAGCACATCAGCGTCGACGCCGAGAACGACCTGATGTACTTCAACACCTGGTCGCCGCTGCTGGAGAAGGCCACCTCCGACGGCAACTGGCACCACGAGGTGCCCGAGGGCGCGATCCCGGGCTTCCACGGCGACGACACGGAGAACTTCGCGCTGGAGATCGACCTCGGTGGCACGACCACGCGCACCCTGGCCGCAGAGTCGCTCACCGTGGCGGCCGGACCGAGGGAGCAGGTCGGCGACCCGCAGACGGCGGTGGGGGCCGAGACCGTGTCCGTGCAGCTCGACGACGCCGAGGGCGGTGTGCAGCACGAGTGGTACGCCGAGCTGCGTGACCCGGCCGGTCACGTGACCCGGAGCGCCGTCAGCACGTTCACCCTGGAGGAGGCGCCGTCGGCCCCCGCCTGGGACGCCGACGCCGTGTACACCGCGGGCGACGAGGTGACCTACCGGGGCGCGGTCTGGCAGGCGTCGTGGTGGTCCCGGGACCAGGAGCCCGGCAACCCGCACGGACCGTGGCAGGAGATCGCCACGACCGACGACGGCACCGCCGTCTGGACCCCGACGCGGATCTTCGACGCCGGTGACCAGGTGGAGCACGACGGCCGGCGGTACGAGGCCACGTGGTGGACCCGCAACCAGGAGCCGGGTACCCCGTTCGGCCCCTGGCGCTGACCCGCACTCGCTGAGCCTCCGTTGTGGACCAACGGAGGCTCAGCGGGGCGAGGCGGTCCGGTTCTGCAGGACTCCCGCCAGGAGCACGATCAGCAGGCCCGCCGCCGGTACCACCAGCAGGCCGTAGCGCAGGCCCACGGCGTCGGCGACCATGCCGACCAGCGGGGGCGAGGCGAGGAACCCCAGCCGCATCAGCCAGGACACGATGGTCAGTCCGGTGCCCGCCCGCAGGCCGGGCAGCTCGTCAGCCTCGTGCATGGCGGCGGGGACCAGGGTCGCGCTGCCCAGCCCGGCCGCGGCGAAACCGATGATCGTGCCCGGCACGGTCGGGACGGCCAGGGCCAGCCCCATGCCGAGCGCGATGATGACGCCACCGCCGCGTGCGACCGTCCGCTGGCCGAACCTGTCCACCATGCGGTCGCCGAGCATCCGGCCCACGAACTGCGCGCCGACGAGCGCGACGAACCCCGTGGCGGCCAGGGCGGCGGGCGCGCCCAGCGAGCCGGACAGGTACAGCGCCGCCCACGAGCTGCCCGCGTCCTCGACGAGGGCGCCGCTGATGGCGATCAGGACGAGCGCGGCGACGATCGCCACGGTGCGCGGGCTCAGCGCGGTACCGCGCACCTCGGCGGCCGACGTCGTCCCGGGCGCGTCCTCGATGTCGCCGTCGCGCCCGGGGAGCCGGAACCGCAGCGCCACCAGCGCGACGATCGCGAAGACCGCCGTGGAGATGCCGAGGTGCACGCCGAGCGGCAGCCCGATCGCGATGGCACCCGCCGCCATGGACCCGCCCAGCACGGCGCCGACGGACCAGACGGCGTGGAAGCCGTTTATGATCGACCGGCCGTAGCGGCGCTGCACCCGCAGGCCGTGGGCGTTCTGCGCCACGTCCGTGACGGCGTCCATCGCTCCGCCGAGGAGCAGCGCGAGCACCAGGAGGCCGAACGACGGCGCCAGGCCGGCGGCCAGCACACCTAGGCCCGTGAGGATGGTTCCCACCACCGCGGCCTGCGCCGAGCCGAGCTTGCGGACCAGGAAGCCCGCACCCAGCCCCGCGATGATCGCGCCGGCGGGGAACGCCGCGACGGCGACGCCGTAGGTCGCGTTGTCCAGGTCGAGGGCGGCCTTGATCTCCGGGTAGCGCGGCACCAGGTTGGCGAACAGGGCGCCGTTGGTCAGGAACATGGCGGCGACTGCGGCGCGGGCGCGCCGGTCGGCGGGCTGCGGGCCGGGGCCCGGGATGGACGGCATGCCCACGAGCGTACCCATCCAGCGTACGGTCGTACACAACGCCCGCTATGGTGGCTCACATGACGGTACGTCGGCACGACCCGGAGCGCAGGGACCGGATCATCGACGCCTGCCTCGACCTCATCGCCGAGGTGGGGGTCGCGGGTGTCTCGCACCGCAAGGTGGCGGCCTTGGCCGACGTGCCCCTCGGGTCGATGACCTACCACTTCGCCGGGATGGACGAGCTGCTGCGGGAGGCCTTCGGGCGGTTCTCGCGCAGCGTCAGCGACGGGTTCGAGCAGCGCATGAGCGAGGCCACCGACCTGGCGAGCGCGCGTGCCCTCGTGGTCGAGATCATCACCCACGACGTGTTCGGCACCGAACGGGACCTCGTGCTGACGCATGAGCTGTACACGCTCGCCGCACGGGAGCCGGCGTTCCGCGAGCTGACCAACGCGTGGATGACGCGCTCTCGTGCGGCCCTCGAACGACACTTCGACCCGGTCACGGCCCGGATGCTGGACGCCATGATCGAGGGGCTGACGATCCACCGCGCCCTGGACACGGAGCTGCCGACCGAGGAGACGATCACGGAGGCGGTCCACCGGCTCACTGCGGGCCCCGACGTGATCGGTAGAACGTCAGGTGATCGGCAACCCGGGCTGCCGATCACCTGACGTTCTACCGATCACACTGCGCCCACGGGCGGAACATCTGCGCGCGCCGGGTGTTGTGGTCCGTGTGAGACAAGACGTGCAGCGGGCGTCGGTGGTCGTGGTCGGGGCCGGGCAGGCAGGGCTTTCGGCGGCGTATCACCTGCAGCGCAGGGGGTTCGTGAGCGCCGTCGACGAGCCGGAGGCCGAGCGCACCTACGTGGTGCTGGACGCCAACCCCGCTCCCGGTGGTGCCTGGCAGCACCGCTGGGAGTCGCTGCGGATGGCGACGGTCAACGGCATCTTCGACCTCCCGGGCCTGACCCAGCCCGCCGTCGACACGACGGAGGCGAGCCGCGCCGCCGTCCCGCGCTACTTCGCCGGCTACGAGCAGGCGTTCGCGGTCCCCGTCCTGCGCCCGGTCCAGGTGGTGGCGGTGCGGCCGGCCGACGACGACCCGGACGGCGACCTCGTCGTGACGAGCGACCGTGGTTCCTGGACCACCCGCGCCGTCATCAACGCGACCGGTACCTGGACCAATCCGGTGCTGCCGCGCTACCCCGGGCAGGAGACCTTCGTCGGCCGGCAGCTCCACACCCGTGACTACGTGCGGGCCGAGGACTTCGCGGGCCGGCGCGTCGCCGTCGTGGGCGGCGGGATCTCCGCGGTCCAGCTCCTTGAGGAGATCTCGCGGGTGGCGACCACGCACTGGTACACCCGCAGGGAGCCGGTCTTCCGCGAGGACGGCTTCCAGCCCGAGACGGCGGGCCGGGAGACCATCGCCAAGGTCATGGCCGACGTCGCGGCGGGCCGGCCCACCGGGAGCGTCGTGTCCTACACGGGGCTGGCCTGGACGCCGTACGCGCTCGCGGCGAAGCGCCGCGGAGCACTGGAGCGACGGCCGATGTTCACGGCGATCGAGCCCATGGGTGTGCGGGAGGCGGACGCGACCTTCACCCCGGTGGACACGATCCTGTGGGCCACCGGGTTCAAGGCCGACCTGGCGCACCTCGACCCGTTGCGCCTGCGCAACGAGCTGGGCGGTATCGCCATGAACGGCGTCCAGGTCGCCGCGGAGCCGCGGGTCCAGCTCATCGGTTTCGGGCCGTCGCAGTCGACCGTCGGCGCCAACCGGGCCGGCCGGGAGGCGGTGGCCGCGGTGGTGCGGCGGCTCCGGGTGGCCGTGCCCTGACGGCGGTTCAGGCTGACGCGGGGGCCGGTATGCCGTCGTCCTTCTCGATGTGGATCGTCGCCGACGGGCACTGCTCCTCGGCCGCGCGGACCGCTGCCCACTCCGACTCGGGCGGGTTCTCGTCGATGATGCTGACGAACCCGCCGTTCTCCTCGAGGTTCGCGAACACGCGCGGTGCCGTCCGGCTGCAGTTGCCCGAGGCGATGCACGTGTCCGGGTTGACGGTGGGCTTCATGAGTCCTCCAGGCTTCAGCCGCGGTACCGGCGAACGAGCGGGCAGGTGTAGGGGTCGCGGTTCTTCAGCCCTACCTGGTTGAGGTAGGCGATGATCGTCCGGAACGCCCCGGTGAGCGACGTCTCCGTGTAGGGGATGCCGTTGTCGGCGCAGTACGAGCGGACCAGCCTCTGCACGGCGGGCAGGTTGGGGCGCGGCGCCATCGGGAACAGGTGGTGCTCCACCTGGTACTCCAGGCCGCCCATGAAGAAGTGCACCAGCGGTCCGCCACGGACGTTCCGCGACATGTGGATCTGCCGGCGCAGGAAGTCGATGTCGGCGTCGTGCGGGACCGTGGGCATCCCGATGTGGTTCGGGGAGAACGCGCCACCCAGCAGGAACCCGAAGACGGCGACCTGCACGGCCACGAAGGCGACCGCCATCCCCGGCGGAAGAACGATGAACAGGAATGCCAGGTAGCCGATGATCCGGACTCCGACGAAGAGGATCTCGGTCCACCGGTGGGTGACGTCCTTGCCGGTGAGGATGGTCCTGACGGAGTCGACGTGCAGGGAGAACCCCTCGAAGAGCAGCAGGGGCAGGAAGTAGTAGCCCTGGTACCTGGCGAGCCGGGCGGCCAGCCCGGTGCGCTCGTCGGTGCGGTCGGGAGTGAAGGACAGCACAGCGGAATCGACGTCGGGGTCTTCCCGCTCCTTGTTCGGGTTCGCGTGGTGCCGGCCGTGCTTGTCGACCCACCAGCCGTAGCTCAGTCCGTTGAACAGCCCGGCGATGACCCGGGACGTCCACTCGTTCCAGCTCTTGGACGCGAACATCTGCTGGTGGGCCGCCTCGTGCCCGAGGAAGGCGAACTGAGCCATCACCACGCCCAGCAGGGCTGCCAGGACGAGCTGGTACCAGGTGTCGCCCAGCATGACCACGCCGACGAGGATGCCCGCCGTGGCCAGAGTCCAGAGAATCATCAACGTCCAGTAGAAGCCGTAGCGACGGCGCATCAGGCCGGCGTCGTTGGCCTCTGTCGTCAGCTGGTGAAAGGCCTCCACATAGTGATTTCCAAGCATTGCCACCTCTCGAAAACCAGCGGCACCCGGATGGTCAGACAGCCGGGGTGCCGCTCCTACGTCACGTCAGCAAGTACCGTGCGGCAAAGGAGCTGCCCCACCTTTGGATGCTAACGAATGTGCCGGTCAGTCGCCGCTTGCCTGCTCGAACCGCTGTGGACGGCGACAGCGCCGGCCGACGCCGCCGTGATGAGGCCGATGGCCAGCCACTGCACGATCGAGAGCCGCTCGCCGAGCAGCAGCAGGCCGGCCAGCCCGGCGACCACGGGCTCCAGGCTCTGCAGGACCCCGACCACCCGGGCGGGCAGCCGGCGCAGCGCCGTCAGCTCGAGGGAGTAGGGCAACGCAGCCGACAGCACGGCCACCACGAGCCCCATGGTCAAGGCGTGCGGCTGCACCAGCCGGTCGCCGCTCTGCGCCAGGCCGAAGGGCAGTGTCAGCAGTGCCGCCCACAGGACCGCCAGAGCCAGCGGGCCGCCGCCCGCCGTGCGGGCACCGGTCCGCTGGTTGAGGAGCAGATACCCACCCATGGACACCGCGGACAGCACGGCGAAGGCCAGCCCGGTCGGGGACAGCGGCCCCGACGGGGACGCGCCGGGCAGCAGGAAGCAGGCGATCCCGGCCGCGGCCAGCAGCCCCCAGACCGCGTCGCGCGGGCGGCGCGAGGCGGCGAGAGACACGGCCAGCGGGCCGGTGAGCTGAATGGTCATCGCCACGCCGAGGGGCAGGTGCTCCAGGGCCAGGTAGACGAGGTTCATCCCGGCGATCGCCGCACCGAGGGCGAGGATCAGCAGCCGACTCTCCCGGTCGCCGGGCAGCCGGCGCGGTCGCCACAGCAGCAGGAGAAGGAGGGCCGCGAGCAGCAGCCGCAGCGCGACGGCGCCCATGGGGCTCCCGACGATGCCCATCAGCTGCTTGCCCAGCGCCTGGCCGGTCTGGACGCTGATGACGCTGCCCAGCACGAGGAGCGGAGCCGGTACGGGCGAGGCGTACCAGCGGCCGACGGCGGTGCTCCGGCAACTCATGCGTCCAGTTTTCGCGGGCCGTACCGTGCACGTCCATCGCAACTTTCGACACGGAATCGTGTTGTATGGCTACATGGTTGATCTCGGCCTCCTCCGGACGTTCCGGGTGCTCGAGGATCAGGGCACCGTGACGGCGGCAGCCCAGGCGCTGAACCTGTCGCCGTCCGCCGTCTCGCAACAGCTCAGGCAGCTGTCCCGCCAGGCCGGAGCGGCACTTCTCGAACCGGACGGCCGCCGCTTGCGTCTCACCCCGGCAGGGCGGGTGCTGCTCGGCCACGCGGACATCCTGTGCGCCCAGTGGGAGACGGCACGTGCCGAGCTGGCGCAGCATGGTGCGCCGTCGCACCGCACGCTGCGGCTCGCCGGCTTCGCCACGAGCATCGCACCGCTCCTGGCGCCCGTCGCAGGGATCCTGCAGCGTGCCGACCGGCCGACCCGGACCACCGTCACCGAGACGGACACCCGGGGCAGCTATCAGCAGCTTCTCGCGGACGGCTTCGACATCGCCGTGGTGACTCCGTTGTCCGACAGCCCGCCGATCGATGACGCCCGGTTCGACCAGGAGCACCTGCTCGACGACGTGCTGGACCTGGTCGTCCCGGCGGACCACCCGCTCGCCGCGCGCGAGACGACCGACCTGTCGGGGGCCGAGCGCGAGACCTGGATCTCGCCGCATCACGACCAGGGCCGGCTCATCCACGCGTTGTGCACGGCCGCAGGCTTCGCCCCGCTCACCGTGCACCACGCCGACGACTGGCAGGCAGTGCTGGCGCTCGTCCGGCACGGTCTCGGTGTGTGCCTGGTGCCCCGCCTCGTCTCCATCGACGCCTACCCCGGTCTCGTCCGGCTGCCGCTGAACGAGACCCCACCGCCCTCCCGCCGCATCCTCACGTGTGTGCGCCGGGGGAGCGCCGGCCAGGACGTGATCGCCGACGGGCTGACGGCGCTCAGGCAGCGTGCCGAGCAGGTGGCCGCGACCCGTGCCCCGTGAGCCTGGTTGCCGGCTCGCTGGGTGACCGGCACCACCGCACCGTGGTCTGCCGCACGGGTCGGGCGTGTGCAAAAATCGGGGCAGGATCCGAAGGGTTCCCCGGACGAGGGTTGCCGTACCCGGTGCGCGACAAGACGGCAACTAAGGAGCAACCATGTCCTGGATCGTTCTTGTCGTCTCCGGCCTCCTCGAGGCCGTCTGGGCCACCGCCCTCAGCCGTTCCGAAGGGTTCCACAACGCCGGGCCGAGCGTCGTGTTCGGCGTCGCCCTCGTCGCGAGCATGGGCGGGCTCGCCTACGCGCTGCGTGACCTACCGGTGGGGACCGCCTATGCCGTCTGGGTGGGCATCGGGGCGGCGACCACCGTCGTCTGGGCCATGGCCACCGGCGCCGAGCCGGTCTCCGTGGTCCGGGTCCTGCTGATCGCCGGCCTCATCGGCTGCGTCATCGGGCTCAAGCTGACGCACTGACCGCGTGGTGCCGGCCCATCGGCAGCATGAGCGGCCTGCCCGACGTCGGATCCGTGATGACCTGGCTCTCCAGCCCGAACACCGCCCGGACGGTGTCGGTGGTGAGCACGTCGCCGGGCGGGCCGGCGGCGTGCACGCGCCCGTCGGTGAGCGCCACCAGGTGGTCGGCGTAGCGCGCGGCGAGGTTGAGGTCGTGCAGCACCATGACGATGGTGGTGCCGCGGGTGTGGTTGAGGTCCGTCAGCAGGTCGAGCACCTCGACCTGGTGGCTGACGTCGAGGAACGTCGTCGGCTCGTCGAGGAGCAGGAGGTCGGTCTGCTGGGCCAGCACCATGGCGATCCACACGCGCTGGCGCTGGCCGCCGGAGAGCTCGTCGACCGGTCGGTCGCTGAGGTCGAGGGTCTGCGTGGTCTCCAGGGCCGCCGCGACGGCCTCGTCGTCCTGGACGCTCCAGCGCGAGAGCATCCCCTGGTGCGGGTTGCGGCCCCGGCCGACCAGGTCGGCGACGGTGATCCCCTCGGGTGCGATCGGCGACTGCGGTAGCAGGCCGAGCGTGCGCGCCAGCTCCTTCGCGGGTGTCCGGTGCACCTGCCTGCCGTCGAGCAGCACCTGCCCCTCGCGTGGCGCGAGCAGGCGGGACATCGCACGCAGCAGCGTCGACTTGCCGCACGCGTTGGCGCCGACGATCGCGGTGATCCGCCCGGGCGGCACGGTGAGGTCGAAACCGGAGATGACCGTGCGGTCCTTGTACCCGAGAGTGAGGCCGGTGGCCTGGAGCGTATGGGCTGCGGTCACAGCGAGCCTCCCGTGCGGTTGGTGCGGATGATGAGGTAGATCAGGTACGGCGCGCCGAGCGCCCCGGTGACGACGCCCACGGGATAGCGCGTGCCGAACGCGAACTGCCCGACCAGGTCGGCGACCAGCACGAGGAGTGCCCCCACCAGCGCGGCGGGCACCAGGGGCGAGCCGTGCGGCCCGGTGACCCGGGCGGCGATCGGACCGGCGAGGAACGCGACGAACGCGATGGGACCGGTGGCGGCGGTGGCGAACGCGATCAGCCCGACGGCGGCGACGATGAGCAGGATCCGGGTGCGCTCAACGCGCACCCCGAGAGCCGACGCGGCGTCGTCGCCGAGCTGGAGGCCCGCCAGATTCCGGGCCTGGCCGAGCAGCGCCGGACCGAGGACGACGAGCGCTGCCAGCAGCGGCACGACGTCGGCCCACGCGGAGCCGTTGAGGCTGCCGGTGATCCAGCGCATCGCCTCCTGCAGCTCCCATTGGGGGGCCTTACTGAGCACGTAGGCGGTGACGCCGTCCAGCATCGCGGCGATGCCGATGCCGATCAGGATGAGCCGGGTGCCCGCCACGCCGTCGCGGTACGACAGGAGGTAGATCACGAGGGCCACGCCGAGCCCCGCGACGACGGCGACCACCGAGACCTGCGCGCCGCCCAGGCCCAGCACGACGATCGCGAACGCGGCGGCGGCGCTCGCACCGGAGCTGATGCCGATGATGTCGGGGCTCGCGAGCGGGTTGCGCAGCATCGTCTGGAAGGTGACCCCGCCCAACCCGAAGCAGAGGCCGGCCAGCGCGCCGAGCACGGCCCGGGGCAGCCGCAGCCGGCCCACCGTGAACGAGGCGCCGGGTACGTCCTCGCCGAGGATCACGCGGACGACGTCGGCGGGCGGGTAGACGGTCCTGCCCACCATGAGGGTCACCGCGAAGGTGGCGCCGACGAGCACCACCAGCAGGGCGATCACCAGGTGCCGCCGCCGACCTCTGCGGATGCGGCTCCGCGTCACCACCTCGACGGCGGTCATAGCTCCCGTACCTTCTGGCGGCGGACGATGGCGATGAAGAACGGGGCACCGACGAGCGCGGTGATGATGCCGACCTCGAGCTCGTCCGGGCGGGCCACGATACGGCCGAGCACGTCGGCGGCGGTGAGCAGCCCGGCCCCGGTGAGCGCCGAGAACGGCAGGAGCCAGCGGTGGTCGACGCCCACGAGCATGCGGCACAGGTGGGGCACGACCAGCCCGACGAAGCCGATCGGCCCGGCCACGGCCGTGGCCGCCCCGCACAGGAGGACGGCGCCGAGCGAGGCGAGCCCGCGGCCGAGCGCCACGTGCTCGCCGAGGCCGGTGGCGAGCTCGTCACCGAGGGCCAGCGCGTTGAGGGTGCGGGCGGCGATCAGGCAGATGCCGGTCCCGACGGCCAGGAACGGCGCCGCCTGGACGATGCTGTCGAAGCCGGCGCCCCCGACACCGCCGATCTGCCAGGACCGCACGTTGCCGGCGATGTCGCCGCGCGGCAGCACGACGGCGCTGATGAACGACGCGAACGCGGCCGAGGTGGCGGCGCCCGCCAGAGCCAGCTTGAGCGGCGTCGCGCCACCGCGCCCGAGCGAGCCGATGACGTAGACGAACGTCGCGGTGACGCCCGCGCCGAGGACCGCCGTCCAGAGGAAGCTCGTGGCCGTCCACATGCCGAACCACGCGATGCCGACGACCACGGCGAGCGAGGCGCCCATGTTCACCCCGAGGATGCCCGGGTCGGCGAGCGGGTTGCGCGTCACGCCCTGCATGACGGCGCCGGACAGCCCGAGGGCGGCGCCGACGAGCAGGGCGAGCACCGTGCGCGGGATGCGCTTGGTCACGGCTGCCCGGTCGAGACCGTCGGCCGAACCGCCGAGCGCCGCCATGATGTCGGCCCAGGACACGTCGCGCGAGCCGATGGCCAGCGACGCGGCCACCAGCAGGAGCAGAGCCCCGGCGACGGCGAGCAGCCACAGGAGCCGGACCCGCGCCGGGCGTCGCACGACGGCGACGCCCGGCGCTCTGCCGGCCAGAACGGTGGTCACTGTGCCGCGGTCACTTTGCCTTCGCCGCGGCGTCGGCGAGCAGCGACGCGTAGTCCTCGAGCACCCACGGCATCGCCAGGGGCGTGGGGTTCGCGGCGGTGCCCAACGGGCCCTCGCCGTCCAGGAAGACGACGGCGCCGTTGGCCACTGCCGGCATCTGGGACAGCAGCGGGTCACCCTCGAGGGTGTCGACGAGCCCCTGGTCGCCATAGGTGACGATCACGTCGACGTCGTCGAACAGGTCCACCTGCTCGGCACTCACGCTGCCGGAGAACTCACCACCGGCGGAGGCCTCCTCGACGGCGCTCGGCGTCGCCAGCCCGAGGTCGTCGAAGAACGCGGCGCGCGTGTCGTTGGCCGTGTAGAAGTTCACGGTGCTCAGGTCGGCGGTGTCGACGTGGGTGACGAACATCGCCGACTTGCCGTCGAGCTCGGGGTGCTCGCCGACCGTGTCGGCGATCTGCTGGTCGATGGTCGCGACCAGCTCCTCGCCCTCGTCGGCCAGGCCGAGGCCCTGGCTGTTGAGCCGGATGACGTCGCGCCACGACGTCGACCACGCAGCCTCCGGGTAGGCGACGACGGGCGCGATCTCGCTGAGGGTGTCGTAGTCCTCCTGCGTGAGGCCGGAGTAGGCCGCGAGGATGACGTCGGGCCGGGTGTCGGCGACCGCCTCGAAGTCGATGCCGTCGGTCTCGTCGAAGAGCACCGGCGCCTCGGCGCCGAGCTCGTCGAGCTCCTCCTCGACCCAGGGGAGCAGGCCGTCGCCGTCGTCGTCCCCGAAGTTGGCGGCGGCCATGCCGACCGGCACGATCCCGAGTGCGAGCGGGACCTCGTGGTTGGCCCAGTTCACCGTGGCGACGCGCTCGGGCTGCTCCTCGATGATCGTCGTGCCGAGCGCGTGCTCGATGGCGATCGGGTAGTCGCCGGACGATGCGCCGGTGCTCTGCTCGTCGGTGGCCGCTGGGGCGCTGGTTCCGCAGGCGGACAGGCCGATGGCCACGGATCCGGCCATGGCCAGGGCAAGAAGGCGACGTCGGGGCATGTGCGGTGACTCTCTCTCAAGCTCAGGGATCTCGGCGCGCTCGTGGTCCACGAGTTAGGCGAGGTTTACCTAACATCTTACGAATTGCCGGTCCTGTGGCGCAATCGAGCGATAGGGACGGCACATGTAGCGATCCGGACAGTGTCTGGCGCGTCAGGCGGGTCGGAACTGGCCGGGCGTCCGGCCCGTCGTGCGGCGGAAGGCGACGCCGAAGGCGCTCGCCGAGCGGTAGCCCACGCGCTCGGCGGTGTGCTCCACGCCGACCCCCTGAGCGAGGAGCAGCACGGCCTGCTGGGCCCGGACGACCGCTTGCCAGCGAGCGAAGCTCAGCCCGGTCTCGGCACGGAACGCACGGGTGATCGTGCGCGGGCTCACCCCGAGGTGCTCCGCCCAGGCCGAGAGGGTGCGTGGGTCGGCGGGGTTCGCGTTGAGCGCCGCGGCGATCGGCCGGAGCAGGTCGCCGCGCGGCTGCTGCACGAACAGCTCGTGCGGTGACGGGGTGAGGACGTCGAGGACCATCTGCTCGGTCAGCGAGCGCGACGCGGAGCCGAGGGCCCGGTCGGCGAGCCGGTCGAGCAGGAGAGCGAGGAGCGGAGTGATCTCGATGGCCACCGGTCCCGCCGACAGCGGTGAGACGGCCTGCGTGCTGAACTGGGCGGCCCGGTACCAGGTGCCGGCGGGCACGCGGCCGGAATGGGGAACCCCGGCAGGCACCCAGAGCCCGAGCGTCGGCGTGATCGTCCAGGTGCGGGTGCCGGTCGTCGCGCTGGACGCCCCGCGCAGGTTCCACAGCAGCTCGTGGGTCGGGTGGGCGTGCGCCTCCCAGACGGTGTCGCGGGAGACGAGCTCGTCCATGCCCTGGATGATCCAGGGGACGTCGACGGTGCCGGCGGCGAACATCGGCAAGGAGCGGCTGTCGACCTTCACGGGGCCTCCGGGCGGGCGGGTGAGTGCTTGACGCCTCTCGGGCAGAGGTCATGCACTCCGGCTGTGTTGCCGTGCGTCGACATTTGTCCACTGCGTGCAACGCCTGCCGAGGTGAACTCGGGCGAGTGGCTCGATCCCGCACGACAATGGATCGGGTGACCGATACAGACACCTGGTCGCCGACCACCTACGTGCGCAACGGCGACGTCGAGCTCGCCTACGACCGCTTCGGGGAGCGGGGCGGTGTTCCGCTCCTGCTCATGATGGGCCTCGCGATCTCGCGGTTCTGGTGGCCGGACGGTTTCTGCCGGGCGCTCGCGGACCAGGGGTTCGACGTGGTCCGCTACGACCAGCGCGACACCGGCGCCTCCACCCGGTTCAGCGAGACCGTGCGGCGCGGACCGTTGAGCATGCTGCTCGGGCCCGGCCGGCCGAGGTACACCTCCGAGGACCTGGCCGACGACGCCGTTGCCGTGCTCGACGCCGTCGGCTGGGACCGTGCGGTGGTGTTCGGGCACTCCCTCGGCGGCGTCGCGGCGCAGCGGGTCGCGCTGCGCCATCCGGACCGCGTCCTCGCCCTGGTCTCGTTCGACGCCCCGCCGAGCGACGCCGTCGGGCTCCGCGCATTGCGCTACCTCAGGTTCGGCCTGGTCGCGCGCAACGTGACGAAGCGTTATCCCGAGGGGCGCGACGGCGACATCGCCGCGTCCCTGGCCATCGCGAAGGGGATGGCGTCCTCGGCGAACCCGTGCGACGAGGCTGCGGCCCGGGAGCGGATAGAGCGCGGGCTGGAGAGCGGGCCGCGGGACATGGCCGGGATCGGCCGCCAGCTCCACGCGAGGTGGCGGGGCCCGCGGCTCCGCGAGGTCCAGGCGCCGACCCTCGTGCTGCAGGGGGAGGACGACCCGCTCATCCGGACCTCGGCGGCGCGTGCGGTGGCGCGCGAGATCCGCGGGGCGAAGCTGGTGGTCCTGGACGGCATCGGCCACGACCTGCCGTCCGTCGCCTGGCCGGCGATCGCGGAACAGACCCGGGGTCTGGTGGCCGCGTGACAGCGACGCGCAGAGCCGTCAGCTCGGGGTGACCTGAGCGTGGGGATCGCTCTCGCGCTGCTGTCGGCTCTGAGCTACGGGGTCTCCGACGTGCTCGGTGGCCTGGCCGCCCGCCGTCTGTCACCGGCGCGGGTCGCCCTCGTCGGGCAGGTCGGCGGCCTGTGCGTGACGGCCCTCGCGGTCCTCCTCGTGCCCGGCGCGCCACCGGGGACGGCCGACCTCGCCTGGGGTGCCGCCTCGGGGATCGGCACCGGGCTCGGCATGGCGTTCCTGTTCCGGGGGCTGAGCCGCGGGGAGATGTCGGTCGTCGTGCCGCTCAGCGCCGTCGGCGGTGTCGCACTGCCGGTGCTGGTCGGCGCAACCGTCCTCGGGGAGCGGCTGCCCTGGCCGGCGTGGGCCGGGGTGGCGATCGCGCTGCCCGCGCTGTGGCTGATCAGCCGGGCCCCGGGCAGCTCCGCCCCGCCGTCCCGCGCGTCGATCGTCGACGGGCTCGCCGCCAGCGGCGGCATCGCCATCCAGTACCTGTGCCTGGCGCAGACGGCGGCGGCCACGGCGGGGCTGTGGCCCGTTCTCAGCGGCCGGGTCGCGGCGATCGCCACCGTCCTGGTCGCCTCGGCGACGCTCGTGCGGGGGCCCGCGAACGAGCGACCCGCCACCGGCACACCCGCGGGGGTCCTGGCGATGAGCGTGGGAGCGGGCGCTCTGGCGGCTGCTGCGCTGGGTGCCTACCTCTTCGCGCTGCGCACCGAGTTCGTGACGGTGGCCGTCGTGCTCTCGTCCCTGTACCCGGTGGTCCCGGTCGTCGTGGGCCTCCTCTTCCTCGGCGAACGGCTCGGACGCACCCAGGTGCTCGGGCTCGCTGCCGCACTCGGCGCCACGGTCCTCATCGCCACGTCCTGAGCCCGACGCCGGCGGCTCGGCTCAGCGGGCCTCCTCGCGTTCGAGCTGCCGCGCCAGGTCCAGCATCTCGCGTCCGAGGGCGTCGAGCCGGGCCCGGAGGCCGGCGCTGCCGCCACCGGGCGGGTCGGCCGGCGCCGTCTGGGCCCGCAGCCCCGTGAAGGTGTCGGCCAGGCCGGCGGCGTCCGGCTCACGGATCACGTTGATGTCGAAGACCACCCGGTCGGCCCGGTGCCAGGTGCGGAACACCTCGACCGGCCGGGCCGTCTCGTCGGTGCTCGTGCCCTCCAACAGGAGTACGGGCGCCCCGACCGGGACCTGGAGGAGCTCGGCGGTCTCGGTGTCGGCCCCGACGGCCCGGACCTGACGCTTGCCCGCCACGATGCGCGTGCCGAACCGGCGCCGGATCGTGGCGTGCAGCGAGGCGTCCGTCAGCTCGTCCGCCGTCAGGTCGCAGAACTCCTCGGGCAGCCAGGTCTCGATGGCGGCGAGCGGCTCGCCGCCGGCGCTGCGCAGGCGCCGCATGCGCAGCACCTGGCCGGAGCCGAGCACGCTGGTGGCCTCGGACGCCGGCTCCGTGCAGAGCTCGAGGACGCGGGTGCCTACGTGCACCCCGCCGTCTTCCACCTGCGTCGACAGCCCGGGGACCCGCTGCACGAGGCGGTGGACCTCGCCGCGCTCGCGGACGGTGGTGCCCCGGCCGCGGCGTCGCTCCACGAGACCTTCCTGCTCCAGCGCTGCCAGGGCCTGGCGGACCACCGAACGGGAGACCCCGTAGCGTTCCTGCAGCTCGGCCTCGGTCGGCACGTGCGCACCCGGCGCGAGCGCGCGGCCGAGGATCTGCGCGCGCAGCTCGCTGCTGAGCTTGCGGTGGAGCGGCGTGCCGTCCGGTCCCGGGAGCCCCACGGTCAGCTCGCGCTCTTCTGCGACGTCTGCTGCGCCGTCTGCCACACGTGGTCCCAGCCGGGGGCGAGCTCGGCGGCCCGCTCGATCGCGAGGACGAGGCTGGCCTCACGGGCGATGCCCTGACCGGCGATGTCGAAGGCGGTCCCGTGGTCGACGGAGACGCGCACCACGGGCAGCCCGACGGTGATGTTCACGCCGTCGTCGCCGTAGACCGCCTTGAAGGGGGCGTGGCCCTGGTCGTGGTAGCAGGCGATGACCATGTTCCACTTGCCCTGCACCGCGGCCGGGATGAGGGCGTCGGCGGGCAGCGGGCCGTGGGCGTTGATGCCGCGGCCGCGCGCCGCCTCGACGGCGGGGGCCAGGATGTCGGCGTCCTCGTCGCCGAACAGGCGGTTCTCGCCGGCGTGCGGGTTGAGGCCCGCGAGGCCGATCGCCTCGTCGGGCCGCCCGAGTGCCGCGGTGAACGCGCCCGCCAGGTCGAGGACGTTGCGGGTGCGCTCCGGGGTGATGTTCTCGATCGCCTGCCGCAGGGAGACGTGCGTGGTGAGGTGGAAGAAGTACAGGTCGCCGGCGGAGAGCACGAGGCTGAAGTTCTCGACCCCGAACTCGTGCGCGAGCAGCTCGGTGTGCCCGGGCCACCTGTGCCCGCCGGCATGCATCGCCGCCTTGTTCAGCGGCGGGGTGACGATGGCGTCGACCTGGCCCTCGCGCGCCAGGCGGCAGGCCTCGACTACGAACCGGTAGGCGCCGTCGCCGGCCGCGGCGCTGAGCTCCCCGACGGGGACGTCCGCGAGCGAGGGGCCCGTCTGGAGCAGCTCGATGACGCCGGGGGTGTTGGTGGCGTCGGCAGGCGTCCCGATCACGTGGACCGCAGCGGGGTCGGCGCCGAGGGCGGAGACGGCGCGCCGCATGGCGTCCTCGTCGCCCACGACCACCGGAACGCACCGGGTGCGCAGGTCGTCGTGGCCGAGCAGGGCCTTGGCCGTGATCTCGGGGCCGATGCCCGCTACGTCGCCGAGGGTGATGGCGAGGGTGGGGATGCTCAAGGGTTTACCTCCTGGTGGGAACAGTACGACCTCAGATTCGCGAGGACGTCGACGACGGTCCGTGCGGTGCCGAACCCGCCGGCCTTCGTCACGACGACGGTGCCGTCGGCCGAGCCGCCTTCGAGACGGCCGAGGGGTACGCCCTCCGCCACCGAACCGGCGACCCGCACGCTGCGGGCGCCGAGGCGGGCGAGGACGGCACGGCTGCCGTCCCCGCCGATGAGGACTATGGCGTCCGGACGGGTCCGTGCGGTGACCGCCGCGACCAGCTCGGCCAGCGAGCTCGCTGCCTGGGCCGCGCGCTCCCGGCCGGTGTCGGTGGGTTTCGGGGTGCGGACGAGGACGGTCCGGGGCAGTGCCTGCGGACCGAGGCCTGCCAGGCACGTCGCGACCGCGTCGTCGGCCCCGACGGCGGGGTCAGGGACCAGGACGTGGAGGCCCGGCTCGGCGCGCACGAGCTCGTCCGCCTGGCCGAGCGACACCTCGTTCAGCGAGCTGAGGACCACGAGCACCCGCTCGACCGCGGTCTGCGAGAGCTCCGGGGTGTCCGCGCCGTCGCCCCAGCGTGGTGCGAGGGCCGCCGCGAGGCCGGCCGAGCCGACCGGGACGGCGTGGGCGCCGAGCAGGATGATCGCGTCGGCGAGGTGCTCCAGGTCGGCGTCGGCGACGGCGTCGATCACCACCGTGCCCGCGGTCTCGCCGGCCTCGGCGAGGCGGACCGCGAGGGTGCGCGCGTCGCCGTCGGCTGGCACCCGGACGGCGCCGGGCAGGAGCGCGGTCAGGTCGCTCACGTGGACGGGCGTGACGGGGTCGTGGCCGGCGGCAGTGGTGGCGACGGGGGCGCCGTCGACCAGCAGGACGCCGGCGCTGACGGTCCGCCGCAGTGCCGGATAGCTCGGGCAGACGACGGCGAACGCGCCGGGCACCCGCTCGCGCCAGGCGGCCAGCGCCCCGGTGACCTGGCCGGCGACGCTGCCCCGCATCGTCGAGTCGATCTTGACGTAGAGCCGCTGCGATCCCGCCGCGACCAGACCGCGGACGGCGTCGGCGGTGGCTGCCGCTGCTGCGTCGCCGTCGAGGGGGCGCGCGTCGGTGACCACGGCGACCGCCGTCCGCTCGCCGACGGGTAGTGCCGAGCCGAGCGCCAGGTGGCTCCGCCAGCCGGCTCGGGCGAACTGCACCACGCAGTCGCCCGCCCCGGTGAGGTCGTCCGCGACGACCGCGACGGTGTGCTCGCTCATGCCGTGCCGTGCCCGTCGTCGGCCGTGGCGGGCGCCGGCTCGCCGTCGTCCGCCGACTCGAGGCCACCCTGGCGCTTGAGGACGATGGTCGCGAGCAGCGGCGCGAGGATCGCGCTGACCAGGACCGCCGAGGCGACCTGAGCCGTGGCCACCGCGACGTACGGCTCGAACGCCGGGTCGATGGCGCCGATGATCGCGGGCGTGGCGACGGCGTTGCCCGCCGTCGTCGCCGAGGCGATGGCGATGCCGGACCTGCTGCCCCGGCGCAGGATGAACCGGTAGCCCGCGTAGGTGAGGGCAGCGGTCAGGGCGACGGCGATGACGCCGACGAGGATGCCGCTCGCGCCGCCGGACACGACGTCGCGCAGGTCGATGCCCGTACCGAGGGCGAACGCGAAGAACGGGATCACGATGTTCGGGACCGGGCGCATGACCTCGGTCCAGCGCGGGTCCAGGTTGCCGACGACGAAGCCGAGCGCCAGCGGGATGATCGCCGCGAGGAAGGCCGTCAGGGGGATGTCCGCGAGCCCGGAGGCGCCGAGGAAGACCATCGAGATGAACGGGCCGTCGTTCAGGGCCGAGGCCATGTAGGCGCCGCGGTCCCGCTCGTCGCCGTACTTGCCGGTGAAGGCCAGCCACAGGCCGCCGTTGCTGTTGTCCACGGTGGCCATGAGCGCGAGGACCGAGACGCCGAGGAAGCCCTCGATGCCCCAGACGCTGCCGGCCAGGGCGACGAGCGCCGCGGGGATCAGCGACTTCGTCAGGAGCAGCGTCCCGGTGGTGGCGAGGACGGGCCCGGAGGTCCGGGCCGTGATCTGCATGCCGGTCGCGAAGATGAGGACGGCGATCAGGGGCAGCGCCGAGTCCTTGAACAGGGCGGTGGTGAACGAGCCCAGCTCGAGGAAGCCCGGGAAGAAGGTCCCGACGACCGAGCCGAGGACCAGCGGGATGAGCATGAGCCCGCCCGGGATCTTGTTCATCCAGTCGTAGAGGGGGACTGTCGATCTGGTTGAGCGCCCGGCATCCATGGCGAACCTCTCGTTCGTGCGTGGCCGACGACGGCATCGCGATTGTTAGGACAAGAAAGTACGGACGAAGTTACGCCACCGCGCGGACACGGGCAAGTCCGTTCACCTGCCGATCGATCCCGCGCGCACCAGGCGTCCGGCGCTTAGCGTTGCCGCCGTGAGCGACGTGTGGACATGGCCGGCCCGGATAGGTGTGCTGCTCGGTGCAGGCCTCTTCCTGGCACTTCTCGTACCGATCCTCGTGATCCAGATCCGTCGCTACGGGACGACGAGCCCAGCCCGGCTGCTCGGTGCGGCGGCGCTCGCGGTCTACGGCACGGCGCTCGTCGCCTACACGCTGCTCCCGCTGCCGTCCGGCGACCTCGCCGCCTGGTGCGCCGAGTACGGGTACCCGACGGTGCAGCTCCGGCCGGGGCAGATCTTCGCGGACATCCGCGAGCGCACCGCTGGACTGCCGCTCGGTGCGGTGGTCCGGGACATCTCGGTGCTCCAGGGCGTCTTCAACGTCGTGCTGTTCGTGCCGTGGGGCATCCTGGTGCGCCGCTACCTGGGCTGGGGCCTGCTCGCGTCCGCTGCCTCCGCGCTGGGCGCCTCGCTCCTGATCGAGGTCGTCCAGGCGACGGGAGTCTTCGGCCTGATCCCCTGCTCCTACCGGCTGGCCGACGTCGACGACCTCGTCACCAACACGGTGGGCGGCGTGCTCGGTGCGCTCATCGCGCCGTGGGTGCTGCGGTGGATGCCCCGAGCGAAGACCTTGGCGGCCACCCGCGGTGAGCCGCGGCCGGTGACGGTCTGGCGGCGCTGGCTGGGCATGGCGGTGGACGCCGTCGCGTACACGACGCTCAGCGGCCTGCTCGCCATGGCCTGGGGCCTGGTGGGCTACCTCGGGACCGGGCAGGTCCCGCCCGACACCGTGCCGTTGTGGCTGTTCGCCAGCGTCCTGTCGTGGGTCGTCGTGTTCGTCCTCCCGCTCGCCACGGGTACGGGGGAGTCGCTGGGACAGCGCACGGTGTGGCTCGCGGTGGTGCCGGACGTTTCGCGGGTGGCCGACGGCGGCGTCGGGCTCTCGTGGTCGGCGCGGCTGCGACGCGGGCTGGCCGGGGGAGCCCTGTGGGGGCTGCTCCAGGTGCTGTCGGACGCCGCGACGATGTTCGACGTCGGCGCTCTCGCCTCGGCCTCGAACCTTGCCTCGTGGTTCGCGGCGGTGCTCGTCGTGGCAGTGCCGTTCACCGCGGGGAAGCGCGGGCTCTCGGGAAGGGCGGCTCCGTACCGGCTGGCCGACGCGCGGGAAGGGGCGGGCGCCCTCAGCACCCACCGGTGACATCTGTCATGCCTCTAGCCTGGGCGCGTATCGCTGTCGTCAGTGACGAACCGGAGTCGTGAATGTTCAAGGAGTGGTCGCGGCGCCGCGCGATGCAGCGGGTCAAGCCCGGCAACGGACGTCCGCTGAAGCGGTTCCGCTGGTGGCAGCCCCTGTCGCGGGCGCTGTTCTACCTTCCGCTGCGGGACGACGCCGGTCGGCAGGTCGTCTACGCCGTCGATGTCAGCTACCTGCAGCGGGCCGCGTCGGACGACGGCAAGGGCAAGGCCCACCTGTATCTCGACGGCAGACATCACGCCGAGTCCAAGCTGCCGGCCGCCTTCCCGGTGCCGGGCGGCGTCATCGAGGTGGCGCCGACGTCGTTCGGCCTCAAGCGCTGCCACTACGTCACCGACGAAGGCGCCGAGTACCAGCTGACACCGGACCGGGATTCGGCCGAGGGACGTCGCGAGCGGCTGGACCGTGAGCGCCCGGCACTGAGCCGCTGGATCGGCTTGCTCTCCCTGCTCCTGCTGATCGTCCCGGCACTGCTGGTGATCCCACAGCTCGTCGAGGTGGCCTTCGAGATCCCGCCGGTCGCTGAGCGGTTCGGTACGTTCACCTCGCCGGTCCACCTGCCGTTCTGGCTCAACGTCGCGCTCGCGCTCGGTGCCGCCGTGGCCAGCACGGAGCGCGCGCTGCGCCTGCGGTACGGCTGGCTGGACTCCGTGGCGCAGGGGTGACCGGGGGTGTCGGGCTGACCGAGGGTGCCGGTCAGGGCAGCTGCGGCGTTGCGAGCGCGTCCTCCAGCCGGTCGATGAAGGCGGACTGCGCGCTCACGACGAGATGCCGTGCGTCGTCGGGTCCGAGCCAGGCGACCCGGTCGATCTCGGGGACCTCGATGCGCCGTCCTGACCGTGGGGGCCACTCGATCTCGAACGTGTTGCTCGCGATCCGGCTGAGGTCGGGTCCCGTCCGAGGCCACTCCCGCGCCCAGGCGAGGACCTTCTTGCCCGCCCGCTGACGGACCTCGCCGAGCTCGATGTCCGGGCCCGACGACGGCGGCAGCTGCATCCCGAGCTCCTCGCTCGCCTCGCGCAGCGCCGCGGCGTGCGGGTCCTCGCCGGGATCGAGCTCGCCCTTGAGCACCGTCCACGCACCCGCGTCCTTGCGCGCCCAGAACGGCCCGCCCATGTGGCCGAGCAGCACCTCGAGCCCGCCGTCGGGCAGCTGTCGGTAGGGCAGGAGGCCTGCGCTGGTCGTCGGCATGGGTCAAGTCTCGCGCGACCTGGGTGTGGGGGTCGGGCCGTGGTGGGATGTCGGCCATGCCCTTGATCCAGGTCCTGAACGCGTCACCGCGTGATGACGAGACGAAGCGACGGCTCATTGCGGAGCTCACCGAGACGTACGCCCGTGTGATGCACATGAAGCCGGACACGATCCGGGTGGTCATCCAGGAGTTGCCGCGCGAGAACTGGGGAGTAGGTGGCGTCACCCTCGCCGACTCCGGCCAGGACGAGAGCATCGCCTGATTGATGCACGGCCCCCGTCGGATACGCCTGGACGGTTAGTGGCTCGGCAGCCCAGCGATTGGGTCCGAACTCAGGCGCTTTCTGGGCACGATCGCTGGGCTGACAACACGTGCCGCTGCGGGGGACGCTGCCGGCCGGCAGTTTTGCCCCACGAGGTCGGCAGTCTCCTGCGGGGTCGGCACTTTGCATCGAGATCGGCACAGGCCTGGACCGACCTCGATGCAAACTGCCGACTCCGCAGGGCAAACTGCCGACCTCGCGGGAGACTGCCGACGTCGGCTGCTCCCAACGGTCGGCCGCGGTCGGCGCCCTCCGGCCGAGTGCAGACTTCGTCGCACTCAGATTCGCCGAGTGCAGAGTTGGTCGCGGGTACGGGGCTGCCATCCGCGACCAACTCTGCAGTCATGGATCACGGGTGCGACAAAGTCTGCTGTCAGTCGGCGGGACCCCGGGGCGCCCGGCGTGGCTGCTCACCCGGCAACTCGGCCGGGCAGCACCGGTGCCAGAAACTGCAAGGCCCGGAATCCGAGGGATTCCGGGCCTGTGGCTGCCGCGGATGGACTTGAACCAACGACCGTCCGATTAACAGTCGGATGCTCTGCCAGCTGAGCTACGTGGGATCGCGTTCGCCCTACCGTGAACGTTCCCGTACCGGCACGCCCTGACGCCGTGCGTCGTCCTGAAGGCCGGCGTAGACGCGGCGGTGCGCTCAGCGGGAGATCAGGCTGCGGGCGTTTCGTGCTCCGCAGCAGTAGCCAGGTCGATCTCGATGCGCTTGCCATGCATCGTGACCACGAGTGTCGGGTCTTCGGCGCCAGCCGCCCGAAGGTAGGACAGGAGCGTGCTGTAGAGCATGTCGCCACGCTTCTCAGCGCGAGAGACTGCGCTCTGGCTCATGCCCAGGCGCTGAGCGATCTCCTCCTGCGTGTAGTGAGCCGCCGAGCGGAGGGCTGCAAGGTTCATCCGGTAGACGCGGTCTGCGTCATCCATCTCGGCACGGATCCCCGCGACAGCAGCGGCACGTTCAAGGTTGGCGTTGATGATCTCGTCGAGCTCGTCGTTGAACGGGGTGTAGGCGTCGTCGCTCATCGGTCGTCCTCCTTCTGTGGTGCGGGCCGGTCGCGCAGCCATTCGTCGATCGCTTGATCGGCGCGGCTGCCGACCGAGTCGTAGAAGACGTCGCCCATCTGGGCCTTGTCCGAGAAGAACAGCATCAAGACCGCCTCTCCTTCCGGGGTGAACCAGACGATCGTGCGTACAGCGAACCCATCCCGATTCGGAACGGTCGCGCGGGAAAGAGGTTCACCCAGCAATTATGCGCCATATGCATATGCGCGACAAGCATGGGTCGATGCTGTCGCGATCGAGGTCCCGCGCAGTGCTGGTCGACCCAGCGCCCACACGCTCGAGGCCTGGCGCCGACCGAGGCGTTCGTGCAGCAGGTGTCGGCGAGCATGGTGGGCGTGAGGGTGTTGGAAGAGGATCGCCACTGACACAACAAGGCCTCGAATCCCCAGATCAACTGGGGCTTCGAGGCCTCTGAGATGCTCCCGCGGTTGGACTTGAACCAACGACCGTCCGATTAACAGTCGGATGCTCTGCCAGCTGAGCTACGCGGGATCGCGTTCGCCCTACCGTGAACCGGTTGGGCGACCGGTGAAAACTCTAACAGGTTCCAGCCGGTAGTCCTGCCTCGAATCCGATCCCCGTCGTAGCGGCATCGATCACACCGGCAGGGCTCGTGCCAGGTCGCCGGCCGGCCCGAGCGGCACGGTCGACCAGTCGCCACAGGGACCCGTCCCGGCGCCGCCGGCGCATCCTTGCGGTAGACGCCCAACGGATGGAGATGATCGTGTTTCGCAGAACGCACGAGATCGGGATCGTGTTCGAGATCGAGGGCCTCGCCGCTTCCTCCTACGGTCGTGCGGCGTACCGCATCCTGTTCGAGCGCCTGGACCCGGGGCACCTGGCCGGGTGCACGTTCTGGGACGGTGACACGGACGCGACGCTCAAGGGCCTGGCGAACCAGTACTGCATAGTGATCCGCGGGACAGGCCGCGGTGCGGCCGAGCACATCAAGGAGGCCCTCGGGCAGCTCGACCATGACGGGCTCGCGCACCGGTCACAGCGATTCGTCGAGGGCAAGGTCGTCGACGCGGAGCCCGTGGTGCTGTGCGGCCAGACCGACACGTCGGGCGTGCTGCACGTGTGGTGGGAGGACGGCATCATCAGGCCGGACCTGGCCGAGGGCACGCCCTGGCAGGTGGCCGTCGAGTTCCGGGATCCCGGGAACAGGCAGTACGCGGGATGAGCCCCGTTCAGCCAGGTAGCCCAGCCGCGTTTCGAACCCGAGCCTCAGCGGCGTCGATCGCATCCGCGACGTCCGGATCCGTCACGTCCAGGTCGCTCTGACCTATCACCTGGGAGAACAGCTCGCCGTCCGCCCGGCGTCGGACCGCCACGCGGGCGGAACGCCCGCCCGTCAGCTTGACGGGCTCCGCCAGGACGACCGACCACTGCACCCGTTCGCGCAGCACCTGCGGCAGCACGGAACGCCGGCCGTCGAGAGCGAGTGGTGTCGGCTCGTCGCCGTCGACCCAGTGCACCCGGATGACGTTGGACTCCACGTCGTAGGTCGCCCGGTCGACGTCGGACCATTCCCGGTGCACGACGACGGAGGGTGCGCCCTGCGACTCGCCGTCCTCCTGGTCGCTGGGCGCCTCAGGTACGGAGATCAGCAGGAGCTCGGCGCGTGTGGCGAACGCCCACGCCTCACCCGTCGACGTGACCAGCGCTGCCTCGGCCAGCACCGAGTCGGTGCGATGTGAGCGCACGGCACGGCGGACCGCCTTCTGCGGGCGGTGCCTGGACCGCCATCGGAACCCCATGTCCTCACCGTAGTGCCGCGGGCAGGAGGAATGAACAACGCCGGTCCCGTGTCTCCGGAGCCTGCCGAGGTCCCGCCCGGCGAGCCCCTGGCGGTGGCGTAGTTCACCCGCTGGCAGGTCGGCCGGGAGGTTGTGGGTGCCGTAGGTTCTGGGCTCGTGACCTCGACGAACGCCATGCCTGCTGTTGATCCCTCAGGTGTGAAGCCCGGTGCCACGGCAAGAGACCGCCGCGAGGCGAAGATCCGCCGCAGGCGCATCCTGCGGGTAGTCGTCGCGACGCTCGTGACCGTCCTCGTGCTGGGCGGCGGCGGCGTCGCCTGGTGGGTCACGTCGGAGACGGATGCCCTCTCCACGCAGGTCACCGCGGCCAAGCGGCTGATGGAGACCTCCGACGGGAAGGTCGCGAACAACACGACGCGCGTCGGGCTCACCGCGGAGATCACCGAGGCGGAGTCCGTGCTGGGCGAGTCCGTCCTCACGCGGCTCACCACCGGGACGGCGGGCGCTCGGCGGTCCCTGGGTGCGGCGACGGACGCCGTGCGCGGCTCGATGCTCGAGTTCGGCCGTGGCGAGGTCGAGGCGGCCCGCAAGAATCTGGTGGCCGCTCAGGGCCGGGCGGAGAAGGTCTACGCCGCGACGGAGGGCCTCGGGGTCGACGACGGCGCACGGGAACGGTTGCAGTCCGCTCTGGACTCCATGGCCGCCGCTGACGCCGCCGCGAACACCAGCGTCGATGGCGAGGACCTGGCGGCGCTGGAGCAGGCCGCGCACGAACTGAGCACGAACCGCTCGGTCGTCACGGTCGCGACCTCGGCGCTGGTCGAGGCGCAGGACGCGATCACCTGTCCCGCGCCGGACCAGACGTGGGACCCCGACAGCGGCAAGGTGCCGGAGTCGGCGCTGGCGGAGATCCCGTGGGCGCCCACGCACTTCGTCCGCGCCGACGTGCTGGACAGCCTGATCAAGCTCGACGACGCCTACCAGGAGGCTTTCGGCGAGCACCTGACGATCAACTCGTCGTACCGGTCGTACAAGTCGCAGGAGTCCATCTACGACCCGTCGTCGCCGATCGCCGCGCCGCCTGGCTGCTCCAACCACGGCCTGGGGCTGGCGGTCGACATCGGTGGCGGCGTCGAGGCGTTCGGGACCGCGCAGTACGAGTGGCTCAAGGACAACGCCGAGACCTACTCCTGGACCCACCCGGCGTTCGCCGAGCCGAACGGGCGCGTCCCCGAGCCGTGGCACTGGGAGTCGGTGCTCGCGCGCTCCGGTTCCTGAGGCCCGCCGCCGCGGCTTCCACCGCTCGACACCCTCCACCGCTCGACGCTTCCCCGACGCGTTTGCGTCGAGGGGTTGCCATCCGGGAAACCGGTTACTAGGATCCGAGAAACCGGTTACCCGCGGGTTGGAAAATCATCCGGTCAGTGGCGGCACAGACGCTTCTGTCGAGCCCGCATCGCACGAGGAACCACAGCAATGTCCCGCATTCAACGACGAACGTGAGGCAATGACGATGAGACGACCAAGAGCCAGGCAGATCCTCTCGGCGGTGGCGGCGGTGACCCTCGCGGTCACGATCGGTGTGACCGCCCAGTCCGTCCCGGAGGCTGCGGCGGCGACCGGCCCCGCCACGGGGTTCGCCACCCAGAACGGTGGGACCACCGGCGGTGCCGGCGGGGAGACGGTGCGGGCCACCACCGGTACGGCGCTCCACACGGCCCTGTGCACCCGCGCCAGCAGCAGCACCCCGATCATCATCGAGGTCGAAGGCACCATCAACCACGGCAACACCAGCAAGGTGTCGGGCGACAGCTGCAGCACGGCCGACGACGTGATCGAGCTCAAGCAGATCAGCAACGTCACGATCGTCGGGGTCGGGAGCGGTGCGGTGTTCGACCAGATCGGCATCCATATCCGCGAGGCCAGCAACATCATCATCCAGAACGTGACGGTCCGGAACGTGAAGAAGTCGGGCTCGCCCACGTCCAACGGCGGTGACGCGATCGGCATGGAGAGCGGCGTCCGCAACGTCTGGGGCGACCACCTCACCCTGGAGGCCTCGGGCGGGGAGGACGAGGGCTACGACGGGTTGTTCGACATGAAGAACGACACCAAGTACGTGACCCTGTCCTACAGCATCCTGCGCAACTCCGAGCGTGGCGGCCTCATCGGCTCCAGCGAGAGCGACCGGTCGAACGGCTTCGTCACGTTCCACCACAACCTCTATCAGAACCTCAACTCCCGCACGCCCCTGCTGCGCGGCGGCATCGCCCACATGTACAACAACCACTACGTGGGCCTGGTCGAGTCCGGCATCAACTCCCGGGCCGGGGCCAAGGCGAAGGTGGACAACAACTACTTCGAGGACTCCAAGGACGTCCTGGGCACCTTCTACACCGACGAGCTGGGCTCCTGGCAGGTCGACGGCAACATCTTCGACAACGTGACCTGGTCGAGCGAGGGCAGCGAGAACTACCCGGCGGGTCCCGACCCGACGTCGAACACGTCGGTCAGCATCCCGTACTCGTACCCGCTGGACGGGGCGAGCTGCGTGCCCGGCGTCGTCAGCGACACCGCCGGCGCGAACAACGGCCTGCGGGTGTCGGACGGTAGCTGCACCCCGACCGATCCCACCGACCCGCCCACAGACCCGACGGACCCGCCCACGGACCCGACCGACCCACCCACGGACCCGACCGACCCACCCACCGGTGAGAACCTGAGCGCGGGTGCCGGCGCCGACGGCTCCAGCAAGGCCAGCGGCACCAGCTTCGGCAACGTGGTGGACGGTTCCATGAGCACCTACTGGTCCCCGACCGGCTCCACCGGCCGCATCTCGGTCAAGTGGGACACGGACCGCGCAGTGTCGAGCATCAACATCCGTGAGGCCGCCGACGCCGTCGGCAACATCGGGTCCTGGCGTGTCGTCAACCATGACACCGATGCCGTCCTGACCACCGGCAGCGGTGCCGGGGTCATCTCCTTCGCCACCACCACGCTCGGCAAGATCGACTTCGAGATCACCAGCTCGAACGGGACGCCGCGAGTCGCCGAGTTCGAGACCTACGCCGGTACGCCGTCGGACGGCGGCGACCCGGGCGACGGAGACCCGGGCGACGGAGACCCCGGTGACGGGGACCCGGGGGATGGGGACCCGGGCGAGCAGCCAGGGGCCGACGCGCTGTACGTGGCGCCGGACGGCAGCGACAGTGCCGCCGGAACCGAGTCGGACCCGACCACGCTTGCCGCGGCGATCGACCGGATCGAGCCCGGCGGGACGATCTCCGTGCGCGGTGGGACGTACGACCTCTCGGAGACCGTCGCCATCGAGCCGGGAAACAGCGGGACGTCGGGCAACCGCACCGAGCTGTTCGCCTACCCCGGTGAGACGCCGGTACTGAACTTCTCCGCGCAGAGCGAGAACTCGGCCAACCGGGGACTTGCCATCGGCGGCGACTGGTGGCACGTGCGGGGCATCGTCGTCGAGCGCGCCGGAGACAACGGGATCCTCCTGGGCGGCGACAACAACATCATCGAGCGGGTGGTGACCCGCTTCAACCGCGACACCGGCCTCCAGCTCTCCCGCTACACGGCAGGTGCGCCGAGCAGCGAGTGGCCGTCGAACAACCTCATCGTGTCCTCGGAGTCGCACGACAACTCCGACTCCGACGGGGAGGACGCCGACGGGTTCGCGCCGAAGCTCACGGTGGGTCCGGGGAACGTGTTCCGCTACACCGTGGCCCACAACAACATCGACGACGGCTGGGATCTGTACACCAAGGACGAGACGGGTCCGATCGGCGCCGTCACCATCGAGGACTCGCTCTCGTACGAGAACGGGACGCTGTCCGACGGCGGCCAGGCCGGCAACGGCGACCGTAACGGCTACAAGCTCGGCGGCGAGGACATCGCGGTGGACCACGTCGTGCGGCGCAGCATCGCCTACGACAACGGCAAGCACGGGTTCGGCTACAACCGGAACCTCGGTTCGCTGACCATCGAGAACAACCTGAGCATCGGCAGCGCGGAGCGCAACTTCAACTTCGACGGCGGCTCGTCGACGTTCCGTGACAACACGTCCTGCGACAGCGGGTCGAACGACCGCATCATCGGCAACGACGCGGGCGGCAACCAGTGGTGGAACGGCTCGAACGGCTCGCGGTGCGGACAGTACTCCGGGTCGCTGGACTGGTCCTTCGCGTCCGACGGCCGCCTGGTCGTGACGATCGGGGGGAACGTGGTCGACCTCTGACCTGAACGACGGCTGACTTGAACGACGGAGGCCCGGGTCCACGACGTGTGGACCCGGGCCGCCGTGCTCCCGCCGGGCCGTTTCCGCGCTCGTCGCCGGGAGGAGCGGGGCGACTGTCAGACTGCCCGGATGTCGTTCAGCAAGATCTCGTTGGAGGGCCGCCTGACGGTGATCGCCGGCCCGCACCCGCCGTCGGACGACGGCTTCCGCTCGGACCGCCTCCAGGTCCTGCACTGGCACGTCGACGAGCCGTACGGCGACGACGGCGCTCACCTCCACCGGACGAGCGACGAGGTCTACGTCGTGCTCGAGGGCGCGATCGACGTGGACGTCGACGGATCGCGGGTCACGGTGGCGGCCGGAGAGGCGCTCACCGTCGGCGCGGGCGTCTCCCATGCGCTGGTCGCTGTCCGGTACCCAGCCCGGGGCCTGACCATTCGTGGCCCCGCGGGCAGCGACAAGGTCGCCACCGGGTGACGAAAGAAAAGAGGCCCGGAATCGGCGGGATTCCGGGCCTCCGGTGCCCCGTCTCGGACTTGAACCGAGGACCAAGAGATTATGAGTCTCCTGCTCTGACCAGCTGAGCTAACGGGGCCCACGGCATCAGGCCGCGGGAGGATCTTACTGCCTCAGGCAGGCAGAGCAGGGCTTCCCACGCGCGCGTGGACACAGGGTCGCCGCCGAAATCTTCTGGCGCACGCTCGTCGTCGGCCCATAGGTTCTGCGAGCCATTCCCTCAAAGAACTGGAGTACTTCCATGTCCTCGGACTTCCCGGTCGCCCTGTCCGGCGCCCGGGCCCAGACCCTCATGTGGGCGCACGAGCATGACGTCGACCACGCCGCACTGAACCAGCTGCGCAACATCTCCGCCCTGCCCTGGGTCGCGGGCGTGCGTGTCATGCCGGACGTCCACCTCGGCAAGGGTGCGACCGTCGGCTCGGTCATCGCCATGCGCGACGCCGTGTCGCCGAACGCCGTGGGCGTCGACATCGGGTGCGGCATGATCGGCGTCCGCACCTCGCTGACCGCTGACGACCTGCCTGACGACCTCTCCCGGCTCCGTGCACGGATCGAGGCCGCGATCCCGGTCGGGTTCCACTCCCACGGCGAGCAGATCGACCCGCGCCGCCTGCGGCCCGTGAAGGGCTCCGGAGGCCAGGAGCGGTTGCGGGGCGAGCAGGCGTTCTGGGACCGGTTCGAGACGCTCGACCCGAAGGTCCGCCAGCTGGAGACGCGGGCGCGCAAGCAGCTCGGGTCGCTGGGCGGCGGCAACCACTTCGTCGAGCTCTGCCTCGACCAGGACGACCAGGTCTGGCTCCAGCTCCACTCCGGCTCGCGCAACATCGGCAAGGAGCTCGCCGAGCACCACGTCGGCGTCGCGAAGCACCTCGAGCACAACGTGGGGCTCGTCGACAGGGAGCTTGCCGTGTTCCTCGCGGGCACGCCGCAGATGGACGCGTACCTCAACGACCTCTGGTGGGCGCAGGAGTACGCGGCCCGGTCCCGGGCGGTCATGATGGCGCTCACCGTCCAGGCGGTCCGCGACGAGTTCGCGGGGATGTCCGACGGCGGCCGCGCACTCACCTTCGACGAGGGCGTGAACGTGCACCACAACTACGTCGCGCGCGAGCAGGTCGACGGCGAGGAGCTCATCGTGACCCGCAAGGGCGCGATCCGGGCCGGACTGGGCGACCTGGGGCTCATCCCCGGATCGATGGGCACCGGCTCGTACGTGGTGCGCGGCCTGGGCAACCCGGAGTCGTACTGGTCGGCGTCGCACGGCGCGGGCCGGCGGATGTCCCGTACGCGGGCCAAGAAGGAGTTCACGGTCGAGGACCTCGCCGTCCAGACCGAGGGCGTCGAGTGCCGCAAGGACCGCGGAGTGCTCGACGAGATCCCCGGGGCGTACAAGGACCTCGACGCGGTGATCGCCGCCCAGTCCGACCTGGTGGAGGTAGTAGCACGCCTCCGGACGATCCTCTGCGTCAAGGGCTGAGCCCTGCCGGGCTGCGGGCGCATACCCAGTGATTCGGCCCGAAACCCCGAAGGATTTCGGGCCGAATCACTGGGTAGCGGGAGAGGCTGGCGCTCAGCCCACCTGGTGCAGCCAGCGGACCGGGGCGCCGAGGCCCGCGTACCGGAACGGCTCCAGCTCGTCGTCCCAGGCGGCGCCCAGGGCGAGGTCGAGCGCGTCCCGCATGGCACGCGGGTCGGCGAGCTCCATGGCGGCACGGACGCGGTCCTCCTGCACCACCACGTTGCCGTGCACGTCGGTCATGGCGTGGAAGATGCCGAGGTCGGGAGTGTGCGACCAGCGGGCGCCGTCGGCCCCGTTGCTCGCGTCCTCGGTCACCTCGTACCGCAGGTGCGACCAGCCCCGCAGGGCGGACGCCAGCTTGGCGCCCGTGCCCTGCTGGCCCTGCCACGAGTATTCGGCACGGTACAGACCGCGCCCCGCGGGCTGCGGGGTCCAGTCCATGGATACGCGCACGCCAAGTACGTTCCCCGCTGCCCACTCGATGTGGGGGCACAGGGCACGAGGCGCCGAATGCACAAAAAGCACACCCCGCGTGATGACACCGGCCATGTCTTCCTCCCTGGGTCGAGGTACGTCTTCCCCTACGTCCTCACCAGGGCGGTGACGCTGTGGTCGGCTGCACAGCGGTGCTTCGGACCACATCCTGCCCGATTCGTCGACGAGATGCGAGGCGAAACGGCGCGCAGGCGTCGAAAGAATCACCACGTACGACGAGTTCGTGCGGCACATTCTTGCGTAGAACGCCGCCGCACCACTAGTACCCCTTAGGACTTTCTTGCGATTTATCCCACAGGAGTGGCGTGTACGAAAATCGACCGTTCGGTCCTCAGAGGCGTGCGCGAAGCTCCCGCATCGCCGCGCGGCGCGTCTCCTTCTGGAGGCGGTCGAGGTAGACCGTGCCGTCCAGGTGGTCGCACTCGTGCTGCAGGCAGCGGGCCATGATCCCGGTGCCCTCGACGGACGTCGGCTCGCCGTTCAGGTCGATGCCCTCGACCCGGGCGTAGTTCGCGCGCACCGTGGGGTACCAGAGCCCGGGGACGGACAGGCAGCCCTCGCCGCCGTCCTGCAGCTCCTCGCCCAGCTCGACGATGCGCGGGTTGAGCACGTAGCCGATCTCGCCCTCGATGTTCCACGAGAAGGCCCGCAGGGAGACGCCGATCTGGTTGGCGGCCAGTCCGGCACGCCCCTCGTCGTCCACCGTCTCGACCAGGTCGGCGACCAGGCTGCGGACGCGGTCGTCGATCGTCGTCACGGTGTCGCACGGGGTGCGCAGCACCGGGTCGGGAACCACACGGATCTCACGCATTGCCATGCGGGCATTCTCCCATGTCAGAACGAAGGGTCGCGGGCACGACAGGCCGACCGTCGAGTGCTGGGTCTTCGCCCCTGACAAGGTCATGACGGGGCGAAGATCCAGCACTCAACGGTCGTGGCGGAAGCGTCAGTGGTTCTGGATCACCAGCGCGACGTTGTGGCCGCCGAAGCCGAACGAGTTGTTGATCGCGGCGATGTCGCCGCCCGGCAGCTTGTACGGCTCGTCGCGCACGAGCGGGACCTGCAGCTCCGGGTCGGGGTTGTCGACGTTGATGGTCGGCGGGGCGAGTCGCTCGGCGACGGCCTTGACCGCGAACAGCGACTCGATGGCGCCGGCGCCGCCCAGGAGGTGGCCGGTCATGGACTTCGTCGCCGAGAGCTGCACGTGGTCGGCGTCGGCCCCGAAGAGCTTGCGGATGGACGCCGTCTCGGTGAGGTCGCCCACCTTGGTGGACGTCGCGTGCGCGTTGACGTGCACGATGTCGGCGGGCGTCACGCCCGCGTCCTGGATCGCGGAGCGCATGGCGGCCACCTGGCCGGTGCCCTCGGGGTCGGGGGAGGTGATGTGGTACGCGTCGGACGACAGCCCGACACCGCTGACCTTCGCGTATACCCGGGCGCCGCGCGCCGCGGCGTGCTCGGCGCTCTCCAGCACCAGCACGGCGGCACCCTCGCCGAGCACGAAGCCGTCCCGGTCGACGTCGTACGGGCGGGACGCGCGCTGCGGGTCGTCGTTGCGCAGCGAGAGGGTGCGGGACGCGGCGAACGCGCCGAGCGGCATGGGGTGGATCGCGGCCTCGGTACCGCCGGCGACGACGACGTCGGCCCGGCCGGAACGGATCATGTCCACCGCGTAGCCGACGGCCTCCGCGCCGGAGGCGCAGGCGGACACCTGGGCGTGGGTGCCCGCGCGGGCGCCCAGCTCGAGCGACACGTAGGCGGCCGGCGAGTTCGGCATGAGCATCGGCACGGTCATGGGCAGCATGCGGCGGGCGCCGCGCTCCCGGAGCGTGTCCCAGCCGTCCAGGATGGTCTGGATGCCGCCGATACCCGACGACACGACGGCGCCGAGCCGGTCACCGTCGACCTCGGGGCTGCCCGCGTCGGCCCAGGCCTCGCGGGCTGCGACGATCGCGTACTGCGCCGACGGGTCCATGCGCTTGGTCTCAGGGCGGCTGAGCACCTCGGCCGGGTTCACCTTGATGGTGGCGGCGAAGGTGACGGGCAGACCGTACTGCTCGGCCCAGTCGTTCTCGAGGGTGCGCGCCCCCGACTCGCCTGCGAGAGCGGCCTCCCACGTGGATGCCACGTCCCCGCCGAGGGGTGTGGTGGCGCCGAGGCCGGTGACGACGACTTCACGTACGGAGGTCATGATGATGCTCCCGAGGGTGGTGGGACGAAGGGGGCAGGTGCTAAGGGTGCTGCTTTGTGAGCAGCGAGTGCCCGACGGCGGCGCGGGCCCGGTGAAACAGGGCCACGCTGCCGCCGTCGGGGGCGGCTCAGGCCTGGGCGCTCTTGATGAAGCTCACGGCGTCGCCGACGGTCGCGAGGTTCTTGACCTCCTCGTCCGGGATGCGAACCCCGAACTTGTCCTCGGCGTGCGTGACGATGGTCATCATCGACAGGGAGTCGATGTCGAGGTCGTCCGTGAAGGACTTCTCGAGCAGGACGTCGGCCTGGTCGAGGCCCGTCTCCTCGGCGACGATCTCGGCGAGGCCCTCGAGGATCTCCTGGTCCGTGTTGGCCATGGGACTTCCTTATCTTTCGTAACGGTCACCGGCGCCGTCGGGCACCGGAGTCTTGCTGGTCGAATCTTGGCGCATCTCGCGACCGGAATGCACGACGGCCCATTTTCCTCCGGCCGCCGGACCCTGGCTACGGCAGCACCACGACCTGCGCGGCATAGACGAGGCCCGCGCCGAACCCGATCTGGAGAGCGAGGTCGCCCGACTTCGCCTGCCCCTCCGCCAGGAGACGCTCGGCGGCCAGCGGGATCGACGCCGCCGACGTGTTGCCGGTCTCGGCGATGTCGCGCGCGATGACAACGGTATCCGGCAGACCGAGCTGCTTCTTCATCTGGTCGATGATCCGCATGTTCGCCTGGTGCGGGATGAAGACCTGGATGTCCTCGGCGGTCACGCCCGCCTCCGCCATCGCCTTCTCCGCGATGGGCGCCATCTGGAAGCCCGCCCACTTGAACACGGTCGGGCCGTCCTGGCGCAGCGTGGGCCAGCCCAGCGACGGGTCCTCGCGCAGCTCGGTCCAGGAGTGGGTCTGGCGGATGGCGGTCGCCTTGGCGCCGTCGGAGCCCCAGACCGTCGGGCCGATGCCGGGCGTGTCGGACGGGCCGACGATCGCCGCGCCGGCGCCGTCGCCCAGCAGGAAGGAGATGGACCGGTCGGTCGGGTCGATGATCTCGCTGAGCTTCTCGGCGCCGATCACCAGCACGTGGCGCGCGAGGCCCGCGCGGACCAGGGCGTCCGCCTGGCCGATGCCGTACGCGTAGCCCGCGCAGGCCGCCGACACGTCGTAGGCGGCGGCAGGGGTGGCGCCGATGCGCTCGGCCAGGATCGCCGCGCCCGACGGCGTCATGTGCATGTGCGTGATCGTCGAGAGGATGACCGCGTCGATGTCGGCGCCGACGAGGCCCGCCGCGTGCAGCGCCTTGTTGGCAGCGGCCTCGGCCAGGTCGAGCACGTCCTTGTCGGCGCCGGCCCGACGCCGGGTGACGATGCCGGTGCGCTGGCGGATCCACTCGTCCGACGAGTCGATCGGGCCCGCGATGTCGTCGTTGGTCACGACGAGCTCGCCGCGCTCCCCGCCGATCGCGAGGATCCGCGAGAACTGCGTGGGCTGGGCCTGCTGCAGGATGGTCACTGGTGTGCTCCGGTCGCGTTCGTGCCGCTGGAAAGGACGTCGCTGTGTGCCGCGATGAGCGCGCGGGCGGCGTCGAGGTCGGCGGGCGACTTCACGGCCACCGCCTCCACACCCTTGAGGCCGCGCTTGGCGAGACCCGTCAGGACGCCGCCGGGAGCGAGCTCGAGCAGGCCGGTGACGCCGCGCTCGGCGAGGCCGGTCATGATCAGGTCCCAGCGCACGGGCGCCGTCACCTGGCGCGCGAGGTTGCCCAGCACGTCCGCCCCGGTGCCGTGCCCGTGGGCGCCGCCGGTGTAGGCGGTCCCGTCGAGGTCGGCCAGGAACGGCAGGGTCGGGTCGGTGGCGTCCCAGCCGAGGGCCACCGGCTCGAACTCGGCGCGCGCCGCGTCCATGAACGGCGTGTGGAACGCCCCGGCGACCTGCAGCGGGATCACGCGGGCGCGCGTCGGGGGGTTCTCCGCGAGCTTGGCGAGGTCCTCCAGCGCACCGGCGGCCACCGTCTGCCCGGCGCCGTTGACGTTGGCGGGCCACAGGCCCGCCGCCTCGATGGCGGCCAGCACCTCGTCCGGGTCGCCGCCGACGACGGCGCTCATGCCCGACGGGGCAGCAGCTGCCGCCGTGGCCATCGCCCGGGCGCGGCGTGCGACCAGGCCGGCCGCGCCGTCGTCGGACAGTGCGCCCGCGACGGCGGCCGCGGAGAGCTCGCCGACGGAGTGGCCTGCGGTGACGTCGATGACCTCCGCGGCCGCACGCCCGTCCAGCAGCGTGCGGAGCGCGAGCAGGGACGTGGTGACGATCAGCGGCTGGGCCACCGCGGTGTCCCGGATCGTGTCGGCGTCCGACGTGGTGCCGTGCGCCACCAGGTCCAGCTTCGAGGCCTCGGATGCTGCGGCGAGGCGTTGTTCGGTTCCGGGCAGCTCGAGCCAGTCGCTGAGCATCCCGGGGGTCTGAGAGCCCTGTCCAGGGCAGACGACGGCGAGCACGCGTCCACTCTGCCAACCCGCGACCCCCGCAGGACGTCGCGACCTGTACCAACCTCATCAGGGGGCCTTGTGGGGAACCTACAAGGCGCTGACCTCGGGGAAGAGTTAGTGCGGGCGGGTCAGCCCCGGCCGAGCTGGCCCAGCGCCAGCGCCACCTGCAGCACGAACGACTCCCGGGCGTCCAGCGGGTCCCAGCCGGTGATCTCCGACACCTTGCGGAGCCGGTAGCGCACGGTGTTGGGGTGAACGTACAGATGCCGCGCTGCGGCCTCGAGGGAGCGGCCGGTGCCGAGGTAGGCCGAGAGGGTCTCCAGCACCGCCCCACCGGCGTCCTGCAGCGGGGTGAACGCCTGGGCGATCAGCGTGGCCCGGGCCGTGTAGTCGCCGGTCAGGACGCGCTCGGGCAGCAGGTCGTCGGCCATGACCGGGCGCGGCGCCTGCGGCCACGCCGGGGCCGCGGTGAGGCCGGCGAGCGCCGACCGGGCGGACCGGGCGGCGTCGGTCAGGCTGGGCACCTGGGTGCCGATCACCACCGGGCCGGTGCCGAAGCGGCCCAGCAGCGAGGTGGCGGCGGCCACGAGGTCGCCCTCGCCGCCAAGGACGAGCACGAGGCGGTCACCGTGGATGCCGACGAGGGCGTCGCCGGCGGCGCGTCGGGCGACGCGGCGGATCTCGGCGGTGCGGATCTCGTCGAGCTCCTCGGTGGCGAGCCCGACGACGACCAGTGCGTTGCCCCGGCCGCTCCAGCCGAGCGCCGAGATGCGGGAGCGCAGGGAGTCGTCGCCGTCGCCGCGGACGAGGGCGTCGACCACCAGCGCCTCCAGCCGGGCGTCCCACGCGCCGCGCCACTCCGCGGCGCGGGCGTAGACCTCTGCCGCGGAGAAAGCGACCTCGCGGGAGTAGCGCAGGACGGCCTCGCGCAGGTCGCGCTCGCCGCCCGGGGCGGCGATCCGGTCGGAGTGCGTCTCGACGACGTCGACCACCACGCGGACCAGCTGCAGGGTGTGCTGCAGCGAGATGGAGCGGGTCAGCTCGGTGGGCGCCGCGGCGAAGATCTCGCTGACGCCGTGCGGGGGCCGGTCGGGGTCAGTGAACCAGGACGTGAAGGCGTTGATGCCCGCCTGGGCGACGAGGCCCACGTACGAGCGGTCCTCGGCGGGCAGGTCGCGGTACCAGGTGAGGTCCTCGTCCAGCCGGCGCATCGCGGCGGCGGTGAGGAGGCCGCTGGCCTCGCGGACCCGCTGGAGGTTCATCGGGAAGCCGGCGGGGTCGGTCCCGGCCTCTGCCGGCCCGGGCCCTGCCGGCCGGGTCTCTGCCGGTCCCTTCTCGGTAGGTCCGGCCTGACCGGTGTCCGTGCCGGCGTTCTCAGCGGTGTCCTGACCGGCATCCTGGCCGGCCGCGGGGTCGGCCGGCGACCCGGCCTCCCGGTCGGTCTTGTGGGCACCCGCTCGCGCGGCCCGTCGAGTTGCTGGCACCCTGGCAGCATACGAGCCCGAGTTGTGGAGAGTCCACAAACGGACTTTCAAGGCAGTGCGAGCCCAGTGCGACGTTGCGGGAAACTGTAGGGTCGAGGGCATGGCCCTGATGCATCGGCTCCGCCGCCTCATCCGTCGGCCCCTGTCTGCGTCCACGGTCGGCGCTCGCCGCCCGTCGCCGTCGGCGCCCCGACGAGGGGACGCGGGACACGAGGACGCGCTGCGCGCCCAGCTGACCGACGATCCGAACAACGAGGAGGCCTTCGGCGCCCTGGCAGAGATCGTTCGCCGTCGGGCCGCCGAGGACCCGACGCTGGAGGATCCGCTGCGGGACTCCGACGAGATCCCCGAGTCGAAGCAGCAGGAGGCTGACCTGGCGGTCTGGGCCCTCGCCGAGGAGCTGGCCGGGCACCCGCGGGGCTGGTACCCGCTGATCGAGCTGGGCCGGCTGTCGCTCGCCGACGACCCGGACGGCGCCGTCCGGCGGCTCATCACCGCCGCCGAGCGGGACCCTGACGGTCGCGCCCTGGCGGAGGGTCTGGCGATCCTGCGGGACGCGGGGATGCCGGTAGAGGCCCTGGGCCTGGGGGTGGGGCACTGGCGCGTGCGGGAACACTCGCCGGTGGTCGGCAAGCACCTGGTGCTGGCCGCGCTCGAGGCGGGCCGAGTGTTCGAGGCCCGGCGGCACCTGCGGGCCCTGGAGATGCACCCGGACCCCAAGGCGGTCAAGCCGCTGCGCGAGGAGCTGGAGCGGGCGATAGCCGCGGCTGAGCAGGCGAACCCGACGGTCTGACCGAGCCTGGGCACGGGCACCCGAGGCTCAGCACACAAGTCCGCCACGAGAATGACCTGAGGTACCGAATCCGGCTCGGATCGGTACCTCAGGTCGTTCTCGAGGTGGACCTACGGGTCCACCGCCGGCGGGCAGCGGGTCAGCTGTCGCCGCCCGCTACGCCGGACGTGCCGGCGTTGACGTCGAGCAGGCGGTACTTCTCGACGGCCTTCGCGACGACGTCGGTCGGCACCTCGCCGCGCCGGGCGAGGACCTGCAGCGTCCGGACCACCATCGACGGGCCGTCGATGAGGAAGTGCCGCCGTGCGGCGGCACGAGTGTCGGAGAAGCCGAAGCCGTCGGCCCCGAGCACCGCGTAGTCACCGGGGACCCACGCGCGGATCTGGTCCGGCACCAGGTGGTCGAAGTCGGTGGTGGCGACGAACGGACCCTGGGCACCGGACAGCTTCTCGGTGACGTACGGCGTGCGCATCGGCGCCGCCGGGTCGATCAGGGAGTCGTGCTCCGCGGCCAGCGCGTCGCGACGCAGCTCGTTCCAGCTGGTCACCGACCACACGTCGGCCGAGACGCCCCAGTCCTCCTTGAGGAGCTGCTGCGCCTCGAGCGCCCACGGCACCCCCACGCCGGAGGCGAGGAGCTGGGCCTTGGGGCCATCGGCGTCCGACACCGAGACGCGGTGGATGCCGCGCTTGATGCCGTCGATGTCGACGTCCTCCGGCTCGGCCGGCTGCACCATCGGCTCGTTGTACACCGTGAGGTAGTACATGACGTCCTGGTCCCGACCGTCGGAGCCGTCGCCGTACATGCGCTCGATGCCGTCCCGCACGATGTGCCGGATCTCGTACCCGTAGGCCGGGTCGTACTGCACGACGGCGGTGTTCGTCCCGGCGATGAGCGGGCTGTGCCCGTCGGCGTGCTGCAGGCCCTCACCCGTGAGGGTGGTGCGGCCAGCGGTGGCGCCGATGATGAAGCCGCGCGTCATCTGGTCGCCGGCCGCCCAGAACTGGTCGCCCGTGCGCTGGAAGCCGAACATCGAGTAGAAGATGTAGAACGGGATCATCGGCTCGCCGTGCGTGGCGTACGACGTGCCCACCGCCTGGAACGCGGCAGCCGAACCGGCCTCGTTGATGCCGGTGTGCATCATCTGGCCCTGCTCGGACTCCTTGTAGCTCAGCATGAGCTCACGGTCCACGGCCAGGTAGTTGTGACCCAGCGTGTTGAAGATCTTCGCGCTCGGGAAGATCGAGTCCAGCCCGAAGGTGCGAGCCTCGTCCGGGATGATCGGCACGATGCGCTTGCCGAAGTCCTTGGCCTTGAAGAGGTCCTTGAGCAGCCGCACGAACGCCATGGTCGTGGCGACCTGCTGCGTGCCGGAGCCCTTCTTCAGCAGCTCGTAGGTCTTGTCCTCGGGCATCTGCAGGGTGGTCTTCGCCGTGGTGCGGCGCTCCGGTACGAACCCGCCGAGCTGACGACGGCGCTCCAGCATGTACTGGATCTCCGGTGATTCGGCACCCGGGTGGTAGTACGGCGGCAGGTACGGGTCGGCCTCGAGCTCGGCGTCCGAGATCGGGATGCGGAGCGAGTCGCGCAGCGTCTTGAGGTCGTTGCCCTTGAGCTTCTTCATCTGGTGCGTCGCGTTGCGCCCGGCGAAGCCGGAGCCCAGGCCGTAGCCCTTGACGGTGTGCGCAAGGATGATCGTCGGCTGGCCGGTGTGCGCCCGCGCTGCCGAGTACGCCGCGTAGAGCTTGCGGTAGTCGTGCCCGCCGCGCTTCATGTTCCAGATGTCCTCGTCGGTCATGTTCTCGACGAGGGCCTTCGTGCGCGGGTCGCGCCCGAAGAAGTGCTCGCGGATGAACGCGCCGGACTCCGCGCGGTAGGTCTGGTAGTCACCGTCGGGGGTGACGTTCATGAGGTTGACCAGCGCACGGTCCTTGTCGGCGTTGAGCAGGGCGTCCCACTCGCGGCCCCACACGACCTTGATGACGTTCCAGCCGGCGCCCTTGAACTGGGCCTCGAGCTCCTGGACGATCTTGCCGTTGCCGCGGACCGGCCCGTCGAGGCGCTGCAGGTTGCAGTTCACGACGAACGTCAGGTTGTCCAGCTGCTGCTGGGCGGCGTGCTGGATCATGCCGCGGCTCTCGGGCTCGTCCATCTCGCCGTCGCCGAGGAACGCCCAGACGTCCTGCTGGCTCGTGTCCTTGACCCCGCGGTTGTGCAGGTACTTGTTGGTCCAGGCCTGGTAGATGGCCGACGCCGGGCCGAGGCCCATGCTGACGGTCGGGAACTCCCAGAAGTCCTGCATGAGCCGCGGGTGCGGGTACGACGGCAGGCCGCCACCCGGATGCGACTTCTCCTGGCGGAACCCGTCGAGCTGGTCCGCGGACATGCGGCCCTCGAGGTACGCCCGGGCGTAGACGCCGGGGGAGGCGTGGCCCTGGAAGTAGATCTGGTCGCCGCCGCCGGGATGGTCCTTGCCCCGGAAGAAGTGGTTCAGCCCTACCTCGTACAGCGTCGCGACGGACGCGTACGAGGAGATGTGCCCACCGACGCTCAGGCCCTCGCGCTGGGCGCGGGTCACCATGACCGCCGCGTTCCAGCGGATCCACGAGCGATAGCGGCGCTCCATGGCCTCGTCGCCCGGGAAGTACGGTTCCTCGTGCACCCCGATGGAGTTCACGTAGGGCGTCGCCATAGACGCGGGGATGCTCACATTCCGCTCTCGCGCCCGCCGCAACAGGTTGAGCATGACGTACCGGGCGCGGGGTCCGCCCTTGTCGTCGATCAGCCCGTCAAATGACTCGACCCATTCATCGGTCTCGGCCGGGTCGATATCAGGTACGGCGCTGAGCAGACCGTTGATCAGCGGTCCGGTCTCGTCAAACGAAGCCACCAGCAACCTCTCTCGGTGTCGCGCGGCGCGGTCGCGGTTCGCGCTCCCCGCCGCCTCGTCAGGACCCGTCGCGTCGGCGTTGCGTCGCCACAGCTGGGGTTGCGACTGTGCACGCCCACGCACAGGTGGATCTAGCCATTCTGTCCCCTCACAGCGTGCGCTCACACCATAGGGCGGTCAAGAGTGCGTGATCTGCGTTACGTCTGTGCCGGTTCGCACCAGTATTGATACGGGGTATCGCAATGATGAGACTGAGTGCATGACTCGCGCGTTGCCCAGGTCTCATCGATTCATCAAAAAGACACCACGCGACCTGGTTGCGAGGCATGGCCGGGGTGCGTGCACTACCTTTGGCGACGGAGGGTCCGACGCAGGACCGACAGAAGAGGCATACGACCCGGCAGACAGTGCCGGACATGAGAGAGGGACGATCAACCAAGTGAGCACGGACACCCAGGGCGCTGGGCGCCTCGGTTTCGAGGCCGGCCAGGTGGTGCAGGAGTTCGGCTGGGGCGACGACGTCGACGAAGCACTCCGGGCCGACATCGAAAAGATCATCGGTAGCGAGCTGGAGGACGAGGACTTCGGGGATGTGACCGACGGCGTCATCCTCTGGTGGCGGGAGGGCGACGGAGACCTCACCGACGCGATGGTCGATGTGCTGACCGTTCTTGACGACGGCGGTCTTATCTGGATCCTCACGCCCAAGCCGGGGCGCGACGGCGAAGTGGGCCACAGCGACATCCAGGAGGCCGCCACCACGGCCGGCCTGCAGACCACCAGCACGTTCGCGATCGCGGCGGACTGGTCGGCCACTCGGCTCGCCTTCCGGGGTCGCGGTAAGTGAAGGTCTGACAAGAGAGAAGCCATGACCGAGCCCACTGCCACACAGCGGGGTTCCGTGGTGCCGCTGAAGTCGGGTGACCCAGCACCCGACTTCACGCTGCCCGACACCCACGGCACCCCCACCACGCTGTCGGACCTGCGCGGTGCGCCGGTGCTCGTGGTCTTTGTCCCGTTCGCGTTCTCGGGCACGTGTACCGGTGAGCTCTGCGAGCTGCGCGACAACTTCGAGGACTTCGAGGCGGCAGGCGTGCGCCTTCTCGTGGTGTCCACGGACGCGGTCTTCACGCTCAAGGCGTGGCAGGCGGCCGAGGGCTACCAGTTCGACCTGTTGTCCGACTTCTGGCCGCACGGCGAGGTGGCGCGTGCCTACGGCGTGCTCGACGAGGACGCCGGGCACGCGCTGCGCGGGACGTTCCTGGTCGACGTCGACGGGATCATCCGGTGGTGCGTCGTCAACCCGCGGGGGCAGGCGCGTGACCTGGAGGACTACCGCAGGGCGGTCGCGGAGATCTGACCTGGCCGCCGATGTGGACGAGGTTGGAAAAGTAGGCCTCGTCCGGGTCGCGGGCCAGGTATTGTTGTCCGCTGCCGGGGCTCGTAGCTCAGTTGGTTAGAGCGCCACGTTTACACCGTGGATGTCGGGGGTTCGAATCCCTCCGGGCCCACCATGTGATGACGCGGGACATCGTTGATAGATGTCTCGCGTCATCGTTTGTATCTCCGCCGCTGGACGCGATGACATGCAAAGACGAGCCGCCGGTCTTGCGGGTATGCCCGGCGTGCGGACGGCTCGGACCGATGAGGATGGCGCCGGCCGGTCGTCGGACACGGTGCGGCGGGACGCGCCGAACCTTCCCGAGCGAAGAGAGCGTGTGTATGTCCAACGGTGAGAAGACCGTCAGGGCCAACGGTGTCGATCTCTGTGTCGAGACCTTTGGTGACGTGAAGGACCCTGCGATCGTGCTTGTGCATGGAGCGGCCGCGTCGATGTTGTGGTGGGAGGCTGCGCTCTGCGAGCGGATCGCGGCGCGCGATCGGTTCGTGATCCGGTTCGACAACCGGGACACCGGGAAGTCGGCGACCTATCCGACCGGGCAGCCGGGCTACTCCCTGCGGGACATGACCGAGGACGTGCTGGGCATCCTCGATGTGCTCGGCATCGAGCAAGCGCACCTGGTCGGACGGTCGATGGCCGGGGCGATCATCGGTCTCGCCGGGATCGACTACGCCGACCGGGTGGCTTCGCTGACCTTCGTATCGACCACCCCGCGTGGTGGTGAGCTGCCGCCAATGTCTGACGAGTTCATGGAGTACACCTCTCGGAACCCGGACCCCTCTGACACGAGGGCGGTCGTGGAGTTCATCACGGGCTTGATGAAGGTCTACTCCGGTGGATCCCCGTACCACGACGAGCGGGCCGTGCGGGCGATCGCCGAGGCGGACGTGGCGCGGGCGACCAACATCGGGTCCACTCTGGCCAACCACGTCATGATCGACTTCGACGGTCCAGACAAGGGTGGCCTCGGCGATATCGCCGTGCCCACCCTGGTCGTCCACGGCGAACAGGACCCGGTGTTCCCGCTGCCGCACGGTCAGGCCCTGCGCGACCAGGTCCCGGGGGCTGAGCTGCTCGTCATGACGAAGGCCGGGCACGAGCTGCCGGAGCCGCTCTGGGACGTCTTCGTCGACGCGCTGGTGCAGCACACCACACGATGAGTGGACCGGTCTGCCGCGCGGCACACGGCCCTGCTCCCGGACAGCGTCGAGGACTTCCTGCCGGTCAGGATCGCGCCATCGTTGATCGTTGTACCGTTCTGGCCTTGGCCCAACCCGCTGAGCAGGAGAAGATGTGTCCCGGCCTGATCACGATCCCCGAACTGGCGAAGGACCGTTCTGTGCCGCGTGCACCGAGGAGACTCTGGCGTGGGATCCGCCGGACACCACGACGTACAACGGGTCGGGTGGCAGGTTCTATGGCGGTTCGGACCGATGCCCCCACTGTGGATCGGTCGTCAAGACGCTCTACATGACCATCTTCTGGATTCCGGTCTGGTCGCTAGGGCGGTACCGCATCATTGACCTCGGCTCTGCGCTCTCCCGGCGGGGCTCCGAGTACGTGGGGCGTCGTTTTCCGGTCAGCGCCGGCAACCCCTGGGGCGACAAGCGGCTCTCGAAGAACCTTGCGATGGTCGACCATCTGACCGGCCGGTACCAGAAGGACTGGCCGGGCCCGCCACCGTCGCGGCTGCCCGAGCACCCTGAGGCGCGCGGGTCGGCATACGAAGAGGCCGAAGTGATGTGGGCGGCAGGCCGGGCGAGCGAGGCCGTGCCGCTGTACGAAGCGGTGCTGGCACGTCATGAGGCGGTGCTTGCCGTCGACGACACGGCGACGCTCCAGATTCGTCAGCGGGTCGGCGAGGCGTACCTGGCCGCCGGGCGCGTGGTCGATGCCTACGCGATGCTCGAGCAGACGTCCCACCACCTCGCCCGGGTCCTTGGGCCAGGGCATCCCGAGACCACGCGCGCGCAAGAGGCCGTAGCCGAAGCCGGGTCGAGGATGGGTCCCGGAGGGATCTACGACGCCGACGTGATGCTGCAGAGGAAGCTCGACGCCCTGGAGAAGAGCGTGGGGCTCGATGATCTTGAGGCTCTGCGAGTGGCGAGCGCCCTGGGTTCGGCCCTGCAGCTGAACGATGTCATCCGGGGAATCGAGCTGCTGGAGCGCACGCTGGAACGTAGTGCCCGTGTCCGCTGCGCCCAGCACCCAGACACCATCGAGGTGCGCGGAGCGCTCATCTGGTTGTGCGACGTCGCCGAGGTCGGACGAGAGAGGCCAGCGCGACGGGCTGCAGCAGGCGCCCGGAAAAGGCTCAACGACTACGACGCCAGCCCGACCGGCGACCGATAGCTCGTGTCCGACGTCGCCACACTGCATTCCCGCGTCAGGTTCCGGGGCGGTCGAGGATGAGGTCGGCGGCTCGGGCAAGCACCTCTGCCCGGGGCCGTCCGCCGTGATCCGCGGCGAGGAAGTGCTCACCGATCGCCACGCAGAAGGCGATCAGGCTGCGCGCCTCAACCTCGTCAGGATCCGAGCAGAAGCCGCCGATCGCCTCGCGCAGCAGGTCCATGCGCCGGTTGTCCACCCGGCGCAGCCGCGCCGCGACATCCTCGTCGCGGCGCGCCCAGTCACGGATCGCCAGATCGATGGGGAGCAGGTGGTCGTTCGAGAACGTCAGCACGCCGGCGAGGTGGATCTTGGCCTTCGGGTCACCGCCGTGGGTCTCGATGTTCTCGATCACGTCGTCGACGCTCTGCCGCTCCCAGGAGTCCAGCATCGTCCGCAGCAGCGCGTCGCGATCGGCGAAGAACCCGTAGAAGCCGCCCTTCGTCACCCCGAGCCGCTTGGCCAGGACCTCGATGCGGACGGCGTCCGGGCCGCCGTCCGCCAGCAGATGCAGTCCTTCTTCGACCCATCGGTCGCGCGGCGTGCGCGTCGTGCCGACCATTCCTCACCAGACCTTCCTCTGCATCTATACGCCTCCGCATAGATGGGTTACTGTCTCTCTGTACGCTACCGTATAGATGAGCGAGGGTGCCGTGCTGGTCCGTGATTTCTCGGCGCTCCGCGCCTTCCGGGGAGCGAAGGTGCTCGGCGTCGAGCCCACGAACCGGCAGGCCCTGATCGACGCCGGTGGCCCGAACACAACTCCTGCTGAGATGAGAGCCCGATGAATCTGACAGCCTTCCGGGTCGGCGCGGCCGCCTGGATGTTCACCGGCGTCGTGCACGACATCCTCGAGCTCGTGCTGCCCGCCGATCCCGAGCTGGACGCGGCGATGCGGGCGACGTCCCTCGAGCTCGGTCCGGTCTCGCTCCAGGCAGACCTCTTGAACCGGGGGGTGAGCCTCTCGATGGGGCTGGCGATGTTGGTCGTCGGGTTGCTGCTGTGGATGATCGCCTCGGCACTCGAGGCACCGTCTCACTGGATGCGCACCTTCGGAGTCGTGGCGCTCGTCTCGAGCGCAGCCGCCCTCGCCCTGGCCGTGGTGTTCGTCCCCGGACCGCCACTGGTGACCTTCACCGTGGCCACGGTCGCCTTCGCGGTGGCGCTGCTCGCGAAGCCGACGCTGCGAACCGGGGGCGCCGTCGCCGCACCACGTCATCTTCCGCGTGCCACGCCATCTTCCACCGAACAGCCGGTTTGACCGCGGAAGATGGCATGGCACGTGGAAGATGGCGTGCCTGAGTGGTGATACCTTAGGTCCGCACCTGAGGGTGTCATCGCGGGGTGGAGCAGCTCGGTAGCTCGCTGGGCTCATAACCCAGAGGTCACAGGTTCAAATCCTGTCCCCGCTACGAGATCAGGCCCGGAGATCTGCGGATCTCCGGGCCTGAGACGTTCGTAGGGCTTGAGGCCGGTCAGGCCGGGCGGCTCAGAAGAAGTTGCGCGGGTCGAACTTCTCGACAATGTCCGACAGGGGCTGGCCTGCCTCGGAGATCTGGTCCCCGAGCCCGGACACGGCACCGTCGGCCGAGCCGGCGAGGTCCTCGACGCCAGCAGTAGCCTCGTCGAGAGCCCCGGTGCCGAGGTCCCCGACCCCCGCGGCGGCCTCGTCGAGAGCGCCGGCACCGATATCTCCGACCGACGACGTGAGCCCTTCGACGTCGACACCCGACGCGAGCGTCTCGAAGTCGACCCCGAGGTTCGCCGCGTTCTCCAGGAGCGGGCCGGCGACGCTGCTGACCGCCGCACCGGCCGCGACGGCGCCAAGAACGCCCACCGCTCCCACGGCGACACCCGCCACGGCTCCGCCCGTGCCGACCTTGGCGAGCACCGACCGCATGGAGCCCGGTCGGCGGGCCTCCGTCCGTGCCGCTGCCCGGGACAGGTCACCGACGTCGGCCGAGCGGGGCTGCTCGTGCGCCGGAAGCTCGGTCTGCATGCGCCGCAGGACTGCCTCGCGCTGTGCGGGCGTCAGCCGTGCGAACGACTCGGCGTGGATCTGCTCGATCTGGTGCGGTTCGGCGGTGCGCATGAGGTAGTCATAACGGGCGATGGCCTGTCGGTCGGCGTCGGTGGACGCCGATGCGTTCGGCCGGCCCTGCGGGGTGGCCGGCCGGCCCTGCGGGGTGGCCGGGTAGCCCTGCGGGGCGGGCGCGCGGCCCGGCGCCTGCGCGGCCTGGTCGCGTCCGCCCACCGCTGCGGCTACGTCCTGGAGCGTGGACTGCCAGGACTTCTGGCCCGTTGAACCGCCCTGCGGCGACCCCTGCTGCTGCCCGCTCTGGGAGTCGAGCACCTTCTTGGCGAGGCCGATCATGTTCGAGAGCTTGGACATGCGGTCCGTTCCTTCCGTCGGGCTGAGGGACCACGCTTCCACGCCAGCATGAGAACTACGTGAGAGGGGGATGAGAGTTTCACCCGGTGGCCTGGCGGTATGGTCCCAACATCGGGACCACCACCGAGCGACGGAGGCACAGTGCACTCGCATCTCCCCGGACCGGGCCGCCGCACCCCGGTGAGCACCTACCGGCTGCAGCTCGGGCCCGAGCTGACGTTCGCGGACGCCGAGAAGGCGCTGCCGTACCTCGGCACCCTCGGGGTCACCGACCTCTACCTCTCGCCCGTCCTGCAGGCCGTGCCCGGTTCCACGCACGGGTACGACGTCGTCGACCACACCCGGATCAGCGACACGATCGGTGGCCGCGAGGGGCTCGAACGGCTCGCTGCCGCGGCGCATGCGCGCGGGATGGGGGTCGTCGTCGACGTCGTCCCGAACCACATGGCCGTCCCGACGCCGGCCTGGCACAACCGCGCACTGTGGTCAGTGCTGAAGCACGGGCCCGAGTCCCCGTACGCGAAGTGGTTCGACGTCGACCTCGCCGAGGGCGAAGGGCTGCTCATGCCCGTGCTCGGCGCCCGGATCGGGACGGTGCTGGCCGCGGGGGAGCTCGTGCTCGACCACGCCGTCGTGCCCGGCGACGGCGGCACCGACACCGGTGCGGAGGGCGGCGCCGACACCGGTGCGGGCAGCGGCACCGATGAGCAACCCGTCCTGCGTTACTACGACCACCTGTTCCCCGTCCGGCCCGAGACCGAGGACCTGCCGCTGGCCGAGCTGGTGGGCCGTCAGCACTACCGGCTCGCATACTGGCGCGTGGCGGACGAGGAGCTCAACTACCGTCGCTTCTTCGACGTCGGCACGCTGGCGGGCATCCGCGTGGAGGATCCGGAGGTCTTCGACGCGACGCACGCGCTGCTGCTCGAGCTGTTCTCCGCCGGCGTGATCGACGGCTTCCGGATCGACCACCCCGACGGGCTGGCAGACCCCCGCGGCTACCTGCGGCGGCTGGCGGACGCGACCGGCGGGGCATGGATCGCGGCGGAGAAGGTCCTCGAGGAGAACGAGGACCTGCCCGACGACTGGCCCGTCGCCGGGACCACCGGCTACGACACGGCATGGCGGCTGCACGCCCTGCAGGTCGACCCCGACGGCGCCGCCCCGCTCGCCGGCCTCCTGCACGAGATGACGGGTGAGCAGGCCACCCTCGACGAGGTGATCGAGCAGGCCAAGCGGCAGATCGTCGAGACCTCCCTCTACGCGGAGATCCACCTCCTGACCACCATGCTCGCCGACATCTGCCGCGAGGACGTGCGCCTGCGCGACCACACGTTCCGGTCCCTGCAGGACTGCGTCGTCGAGCTCGTCGTCGCGTTCGGCCGGTACCGCGCCTACGTCGTGCCCGGGGAGGCGGCGCCGCCCGAGGCCGAGCGCGTCGTGCACGAGGCGGCCGACGCCGCCCGCTCGCGCCTCGACCCGGACCGGCACGACACGCTGGACCTCGTCGTCGACCTGGTGCTCGGGCGAGAGGCCGGCTCAGCGGGCCGCCAGGGCGAGGAACGGCGGGCCGATCTCGTGGTCCGTTTCCCGCAGGTGTGCGGCGCCGTCATGGCCAAGGGCGTCGAGGACACCGCGTACTACCGCTGGACCCATCTGGTGAGCCTGTGCGACGTGGGCGGCGCGCCGGACCGCTTCGGCGTCGGCCCCGATGAGCTGCACGAGCACGCACGGCGCACGGCCGAGTCGTGGCCCGCGACGATGACGGCGGGCTCGACCCACGACACCAAGCGCGGCGAGGACGTGCGTTCCCGCATCGGGGCCGTCGCCGCGCACGCGGATGCCTGGACCGCGCTCGTGCGGCGCCTGCGCGAGGCCACGGCGGACCTGCGCCCCGCCGACCTCGACGGCCGCACGGAGAACCTGCTGTGGCAGACGCTCGCCGGAACCTGGACCCAGGCTGGACCGATCGAGGCCGAGCGCCTGGCCGCCTACCTGGTCAAGGCGTCGCGCGAGCAGAAGGCGTGGACCACCTGGACCGCGCCCGACGAGGCCCGTGAGGCGGACCTGGTGCGGTACGCGACCGACCTGCTCACCCACCCCGAGATCGTGACCGGGTTCACCGGCTGGGCCGAGCAGGTCGCGCCGACCGTCCGGCGCTCGGTGCTCGCGACCAAGCTGCTCCAGCTCACCGTGCCTGGCGTCGCCGACGTCTACCAGGGCACCGAGGTCACGGGGACCTCGCTCGTCGACCCCGACAACCGGCGACCCGTCGACCTGGAGGCGCTCGCGACGACGCTCGCCGCGCTCGACGCCGGCCGGACGCCGTCGGGCCTCGCGGAGGAGAAGCTGGCGGTGACGGCCGCGGCGCTGCGGGTCCGCCGGGAGTACCCCGGCGCGTTCGTCGGCGAGGAGGCGGGATACGAGCCGCTGCCCCTGACCACGGGCCGCGCGGTGGCGTTCGCCCGGCGGGACGCGCACGGGCCCCGTGCGGTCGTGGTCGCGACGCGGCTCGGCGACCCGCCCGGCCTGGCGGAGGCTGCCGTCGTGCTGCCCGAGCCGGTGCCGGGGGAGGCCTGGCGGTCGGTGCTGACCGGGTTGCCCGCCGACGGCGGCACGGTGCACCTCGGCACGCTCCTGGGCTCCTGGCCCGTCGCGCTGCTCGTGGCGGAGCCCACCGGATCCGCGGGCTCGGCGACGACGAACAGCGCGTCCGCGTGACCGCGCCCCAGCGCGTCTGGGCGCCGCGCGCGTCCCGCGTCGACCTCGTCCTCCCGGCGACCGGCACCACGGAGTCCGCGACCGAGCCCATGGCCGCCGAAGCCGACGGCTGGTGGCGCACCGAACGCGCCCTCCCGCCCGGCACGGACTACGCGTTCTCTCTCGACGGCGGCCCGCCGCGCCCCGACCCGCGCAGCCCCTGGCAGCCCGTCGGTGTGCACGGCCCGTCGCGCACGTTCGACGCCGCCGCGCACCCGTGGACCGACGGCGCCTGGCCCGGCCGCGACGTGCTCGGCGCCGTCACCTACGAGCTGCACATCGGGACGTTCACGCCCGCCGGCACGCTCGACGCCGCCGTCGAACGCCTCGACCACCTCGTCGACCTGGGAGTCGACGTCGTCGAGCTCATGCCGGTGGCCGCGTTCGGCGGCCACCACGGCTGGGGGTACGACGGCGTCGCCCTCTGGGCGGTGCACGAACCGTACGGCGGCCCCGCCGCGCTGCAGCGCTTCGTGGACGCCGCGCACGCCCGCGGGCTCGCCGTCTGCCTCGACGTCGTCGACAACCACCTCGGGCCGTCGGGCAACTACCTCGCAGCGTTCGGCCCCTACTTCACCGACCGGCACCAGACGCCGTGGGGCGCTGCCGTGAACCTCGACGGTGCCGGCTCCGCCGAGGTGCGGGCCTTCGTCATCGAGAAGGCGCTGCGGTGGTTCCGCGACTTCCACGTCGACGCCCTGCGCCTCGACGCCGTCCACGCGCTGGTCGACGACTCGCCTCGACACCTGCTGGCCGAGCTGTCCGACGCCGTCGCGGCGCTCGCCGACGAGCTCGGGCGGCCGCTCTCGCTCGTCGCCGAGTCCGACGCCAACGACCCCCGCACCGTCACGCCCACCACCGGCTCGTTCCAGGGCCGACCCGGTCACGGCATGACGGCCCAGTGGGCCGACGACGTCCACCATGCCCTGCACGCCCTCCTCACCGGCGAGCGGCAGGGCTACTACGTCGACTTCGGCGCGCCGGAGACCCTCGTCAAGGCCCTCACCGGAGTCTTCGTGCACGACGGCGGCTGGTCCACCTTCCGCGGCAGGCCCTGGGGCGCTCCGGTACCGCTGGACCTCGACGGACGCCGCTTCGTCGTCTGCTCCCAGAACCACGACCAGGTCGGCAACCGAGCGCTCGGCGACCGGCCGTCCCGCGCGCTGCCGCCCGGGGCGCTCGCGATGAGCGCGGCCGTCGTGCTGCTCGGGCCCTGCACGCCGATGCTCTTCATGGGGGAGGAGTGGGGCGCGACCACACCGTTCCTGTACTTCGCGGACCACGAGGAGCCGGAGCTCGCGGCGGCGGTCTCACGCGGCCGTGCGGCGGAGTTCGGCGGGCACGGCTGGGCGGAGCTGTACGGGGCCGACGTCGTCGTGCCTGACCCGCAGGCGCGCGAGACGTTCGAGGCGTCCCGGCTGGACTGGGCGGAGCCCCGCTCCGCCGGCGGGCGCCGGATGCTCGGCCTGTACCGGGAGCTGGTCCGGCTCCGGCGCACCGAGCCGGCGATCGCGTCGGGGGACCGGCGGGCCACGACCGTGCGGGTCGAGGACGGGGCTGTCGTGATGACGCGCGGCGCGGTCGAGGGCGGCGTCGTCGAGGGAGGCCGCCGCGTGGACGTGGTGCTGGCTCCGGCGGAGGGGTCGGTATCGGTGGTGGTCGAGCACGACGGCGAGCCACCCCGGCTCGTGCTCGATTCGGCAGCGGTGCTCGGGACCGATCCGGCGGCGGTGGAGAACGGGCCCGGCGCGACGACGGTCACGGTGCGGGGGCCGGGGGCCGTCGTCCTGCGGTCGGACCCGTGCGGCCGCGGTGCCGCAGGCGGTACACCTGGCGAGCCGGCTTGAGCACCGTGCCTCCAGATGAAGTGGTCCTCGACTGGCGCCGACCGGTGTCGGACGACGAGATCGTGGATCTCACCGAGTCGCACGGCGGCAGCCCGCAGCCCGGCTGGTGGGACCGGGTCCGCGGCCACTCGCTGGGGTGGGTCACCGCCCGGAGCGACACCGGCCTCCTGGTCGGGTTCGTGAACGTGGCGTGGGACGGCGCGGACCACGCCTTCCTGATCGACACCAAGACGCGCCCCAGCCACCAGCGGCACGGGATCGGCACCGCTGTGGTGCGCCGAGCGGTCGAAGGAGCCAGGGCGGCGGGCTGCGAGTGGCTGTTCGTCGACTTCGAGCCGCACCTCGAGGCGTTCTACCTGGAGTCCTGCGGTTTCCGGCCGACGCCCGCCGGGCTCATTCAGCTGCGATAGCCCGCGTTGCCCGCCGGCAGCCGGGCGCGAGACGCGAATTCACGGCAACGAATAGGTCTGTTTGCCCGTGTGGCAGATGATGTCTGCCGTGGACCCCATCGCCGATGCCGCCGCCCTGGTCGCTGACCGCTATCCCCACGCTCGGTGGGCGCTGCTGGCAGGCAGCGTGCTCGACCCGGGCGCCCGGACGGCGGGGTCGGACCTGGACATCGTGGTCTGTGTGCCCGACGACGCCGTCGGGCACCGTGACTCGGTGCGCTGGCACGGCTGGCCGGTGGAGCTGTTCGTGAACACGGAGGACGGGCACCGCTGGTTCATCGCGCAGGAGATGGCCCGGAGAAAGCCGACGCTGGTGCGGATGATCGCCACGGGTGTGCCGGTGGCGGGGGAGGCCGACGGCGCCGGGCTGAAGGCGGAGTGCCGGGCGATGCTGGACGCCGGCCCGGGACCGGCGTCGGACAGCGCGCTGGAGGATGCCCGGTACGGCGTGACCGACCTGCTGGACGATCTCGCGTACGCGCGCGACGGCGGCGAGGCCGACGTCGTGCGGTCGGTGCTGTGGGAACGCGTGGGGCACCTCGCTCTGGCGGCGGCCGGCCGGTGGGACGGTGGCGGCAAGTGGCTGCTGCGCGAGCTGCGCGCCTGGGATCCCGGATACGCCGCCCGCTGGGTGGCCGCCCGGCACGACGACGACACGATGGTCGCCGTGGCGCGCGCGACCCTGGACGCGGCCGGCGGCCCCCTGTTCGAGGGGTACCTGCGGCAGGCGCCCGTCGTCGACGAGATACCCGCGACGTCGACCACGCCGTCGGTGGTGGTGCGGCGCGCGGCGCGGGCGATCCTGCTGGACGAGGATGACCGGCTCGTGGTGATCAAGCGAACCGTTCGCGGCCGTGCCCCGTACTGGGTGACGCCCGGCGGTGGTGTCGAGCCCGACGACGTCTCGGTCGAGGGCGGGCTGCACCGGGAGCTCCTCGAGGAGCTCGGCGCGACGGCGAAGGTCGTCCGGCAGGTGTTCCTGACGTCCCAGCCCAAGGACGCCGGGGTAGCCGTGCACCACTACTTCCTCGCGCGGGTCGTCTCGATGGATCTCGAGCTGCGGTCAGGTCCGGAGCTTCAGGAACCGGTCCGCGGCAGCTACGCCGTCGAGCACGTGGACCTGCGGGACGACGGCGCGCTCGCCGCCATCCCGCTGGTGCCCGCCGCCCTGAAGGCGTTCATCCGGACCAACCGCGGTGCCCTGCTCGCCGAGGCCGAGGGCGTGCCCTGATCACCGGGGGAGCGTAGCGGCCGCACCCGACCGCGCGCTGCGCCGGAGAGGGACCAGGTGGCCGCGCCGGTGGGCCAGCCACATGAACACCGCGGCGGCCAGCACGCAGAACACCACGGAGTACACGCTGCCCTCCGGGCCGAAGTCGCCGCCGGTGATCAGCGCCGGGCCCGACATCGTGGCGTCCAGCAGCCCCTGCGGGGTGTCGTTGCCGGAGACCTCGGTGCTGAAGATCGCGCTCCCCGCGAGGTTCCAGCCGAAGTGCAGACCGATCGGCACCCACAGCTTGCGGGTCGCGATGTAGGCGGCAGTGAGCATCCCGCCGGCCTCGATGGCGATGGCGAGCGCACCCCACAGGGTGGCGTTCGGGTTGAAGAGGTGCGACGCGCCGAACAGCACGCTGGTCAGGGTCAGCGCGATCCAGGTGCCTGTCCAGCCCTCGATGATGCGGAACAGGACGCCGCGGAACATCAGCTCCTCCGTGACGGAGGCAGCGGCCATGAAGCCGACCAGGCCTATCGCACCCGACGTCGTCCCGAGCCCGTTGACCGTATAGTCACCGAGGAAGGCGATGTTCAGGATGACGGCGCCGAACAGGCCGATGCCGATGAGCGTGCCCAGGCCGATCCCGGGTGCGGCGCTCCTCAGCTCCACCTCGACCGGTGCGCGGCGCTCGGTCCGGCGCACGACCCAGGCGTAGACGAACACCGCGAGCACGGCCGTGGCCACCCCGACGACGAGCTCCAGCCAGTGGTTGCCCTGGACCGCCATCACTGCCTGACCACCCGCGAGGGCGACCGCCATAACCGCTACGAGCTGCCACACCAGACGCACGATGACTCCTTTGTTGAGAAGCCGCGGCCGGAGCGCCGCGGGCTACCCCGAACGTTATGGATCCGGCGGCCCGGAATCGTCACCGCAGGGTGGACACTCGCTGGTAGCTCGCACGGGGGACAGACTGGGCAGCACCGGGCAGCCCCGCCCGAACCTCAGCAGACGCGAAGGAGAGCCGTGCCCAGCACTCTCGATCAGATCCGGGCCGAGATCACCGCGCACCAGTCCAACGCCTGGGCGCGGGAGCTCGGCTACGAGCCGCTCTACACCGCGGCGGCCGGCGCGCGGATCGCCGTCGTCGGACAGGCGCCCGGCCGGAAGGCCCAGGAGAGCGGCGTGCCCTGGGACGACGCCAGCGGCGTGAAGCTGCGGTCCTGGCTCGGCGTCGACGACATGCAGTTCTACGACCCGAACCTGATCGCGCTCGTGCCGATGGACTTCTACTACCCGGGCAAGGGCACCTCCGGCGACCTGCCGCCGCGCAAGGACTTCGCCGGGATGTGGCACCAGCGGATCCTCGCCGAGCTGCCGGACCTCCGGCTCACGATCCTGGTGGGCGGCTACGCCCAGAAGTACTACCTGGCGCGCCGTGCGAAGCAGAGCCTCACCGAGACCGTGCGCTCGTACGCGGAATACCTGCCGTCCATGATCCCGCTCGTGCATCCGTCGCCGCTCAACTTCCGCTGGCAGACCAGGAACCCCTGGTTCGAGGCGGAGGTGATCCCTGCGCTGCGCTTGCAGGTGAGCGAGGCGCTCGACGGGGCGTGAGCTCGCTACCGGCTCACCCGAACCGGCTCCCACGCGAACCCGTCCGGGTCCGTGAACTCGCCGAGGTCGCTGTTGATCGCGATCCGGTGCGAGCCCGTCCCCTCGGGTGCCACCCCACCGTCCTTGGCCAGCGCGGAGCGCTTGTACAGGCCGAACCCGATCGGGCTGGAGCCCATCTTGAAGTCGACGTACGAGCCGAAGCTCTTGCCGACGGTCAGGCCGCGCTCGACGTAGAACTTCTTGCTCGCCGGCACGTTGTCGGCGCCGATGAGCAGCACGATCTCGTCGACCTTCCGAGAGACGGGAGCGGAGTCCTTCTTGGCGGACGTCGCGAGCTTCCAGATGGCGCCGTCGGGTGCCTGGACCACGCCGCCGTGGCCCCACATGGACTTGGCCACGGGCTTGAGGGCGGTGGCTCCTGCGGCGACTGCGGCGTCGAACAGGGCGTTGACGTCTCCAGGCTGGGAGGAGATCAGGGACAGGTGGTAGCCGCGGAACCCGCTCGTCGGCGCTTCGGTCTCGCGGAGGTGGAGTCGGTCGCCCAGGTCGAAGGCGGCGTCGTAGAAGGAGCGTGCGGTGCTGAGGTCGGTCACTTCGAGGGTGACGGAGTCGATGTTTGCCATGCCCACCACATTAGGTTTGGCGCGGTACCGGGCGCTTCTCGATTCCTGACCGGTCCTGAACCGGATCGGACCCGGCCCGACCCTCGCGAACCTGCGCGCTGAAAAGTAGCCTGCTCACCATGTCGCCAGAGCTGCTCGACTGGATGCTCGACACCGACCCGGCCCTGCGCTGGCAGGTCGAGCGTGACCTCGCGGGTGCTCCGGAGGAGGTCTGGCGCGCCACACGGACCCGCGTCGCCACCGAAGGCTTCGGTGCGGGCCTCCTCACGAGGCAGGACCCCGACGGGCAGTGGGCCGGCGGTGCGTACTTCCCGGCCGGCTTCCAGGGGGACGAGGAAGGCCAGCCCTGGACCGCCACCACCTGGTCGCTCACCGCCCTCCGCGAATGGGGCCTCGACGCCGTCGTGCTGGCCGGCACCGTCGAGAAGCTCGCCGCGAACAGCCGGTGGGAGTACGACGACCTGCCCTACTGGGGCGGCGAGGTCGACTGCTGCATCAACGGCCTCACGCTCGCCAACGGCGTCTGGCTCGGCGCGGACGTCTCGGGCATCGCCCAGTGGTTCGTGGACCACCGCCTGCCCGACGGCGGCTGGAACTGCCAGTGGGTCGAGGGCTCGACCCGCTCGTCGTTCCACTCCACCCTCAACTCCTTGAAGGGGCTCCTCTGTTACGAGGCGGCGACCGGCGGCAGCGACGAGCTGCGCGCCACGCGGCGGGCGGGCGAGGAGTACCTCCTGGAGCGCCGGTTGCTCCGCAGGCTGTCGACGGGCGAAGTCGTCGGCCCCTGGGCGACCTGGTTCGCGTATCCGTTCCGCTACGTCTGCACCGCGCTCCATGCCCTGGACTACTTTCGCGCGGCAGCGCAGCACGACGGCGTCGGGCCGGATCCGCGGCTCGCCGACGCCGTCGATGTGGTCCGCGCCGCCCGCCGTCCGGACGGCACCTGGCTGCAGCAGGGCCGACTCCCGGGGCGGGTCTGGTTCGAGGTCGACGTGCCGGAGGGGGAACCGTCGCGGTGGCTCACGTTCTACGGCACGCGCGTGCTCGACTGGTGGGACGGCGCGAGTAGTGGGTCCTCGGGGTCCTCTGGGTCCTCCGCGCTCGACGTCCGGGGCGGATCTCCCGCCTGAGAGGTGCGGCCGGCTGGCGGTCGGCTTTGGGATGTGCGGCCTGTCCCGTGATCGCCTCTGATACCTCCGGCCTGACCCGTCGTCGACTGCAGACTTTGACGCGGCCCTCATCGCCGAGTGCAGAGTTGGACGCGGTGAGAGGCCACAGAGCCGCGACGAAGTCTGCAGTCGACGGCTGGGGCCGCGACGAAGTCTGCAGCCGGCCCTTGATGCTGGGCCGGGGCCTCCGCTCAGGCCGGGAACCCGGAGAAGCTCGAGGTGTGGGACATCGTGCGCAGCGAGCGGAGCGCGACCGACAAGCTGGCGGAGCTCGCGGCGGTGCGTCTGCCCGACCAGGTCAGGGCGGCATTGACCGAGCAGCTCGCGGCGGTCCAGGGGGCAGGTCGGCACTCTCCCGCGAGGTCGTGACTTTGCATCGAGGTCGGCACAGGCCTGTGCCGGGCGGATGGGAAGAGGACACGTGAGTAATCCATTAGATAGACTAATGATGGGGGTTGGGGTGGTGTGGGT